>RFJF01000882.1 GCA_003695455.1 Chloroflexota bacterium | reverse complement strand
CGCCGAACCCACCCCCGCGCCGGCCGTTTCTCTGCCGCTGCCCGCCAATTCCGGCGCATCGGGGTTGCCCACCTTCAACCGTCCGGCCAACATCAACCCGCTCACCGGCCTGCCCGTGAGCAACCCGGACCTGCTGCGCCACCGGCCGCTGATGGTGCGCGTGGGCAACGATGCCGGCGCGCGGGCTTCACAGCTCAACCTGAACCGGGCCGCCGTGGTGTATGAAGAAATTGCCGAATGGTGGGTTACGCGGTTTTCTGCCATCTACCTGGGTGACATTCCCGATGTTGTGGCTCCGGTACGCTCGGCGCGGCTGATTACCACCCAACTTGGCCCCCAGTACAACGCCGCCGTGGCCCATTCCGGCGGCTCGGACCCGGTGCGCTGGGAGATGACCCAAATTCCCATTGCCAACCTGGACCAGTGGTTTCACGGCAGCCTGTTTTTTCACCGGCCCAACCAAAACTGGATGACCCGCGCCGCGTTCAAAGCCGGTGAAGCGTACGATTATCTGGCCGCCAACGGCCTCGATTCGCCCGCGCCGCAGATTGGCTTTAAATTCAGCCAGGCCGCCCCACCCGGCGGCGACCCGGCCCCCAACATTTTCATTCCCTACCCGCGCGCCACCAGTTTTACCCAGTGGAAGTACGACCCCGCCAGCGGCAAATATCTGCGCTGGGTAGATGGCGCGGCGCTGGTAGACGCGGCAGACGGTTCGCAGATTGCGGCCAGCAACGTGATTGTGTACTTTGCCGAGCACGAAGAAACCGACATTGTTGAAGACAGCAACGGCGGCACATCTATCCGCATCAACATGAACGGGTTGGGCGCGGCCTGGTTTTACCGCGACGGCAAACAGTACAAAGGCACCTGGCAGGATGACGGCGGCCGCACCCCCTACTTTGCCCTGCCCGGCGGCGCGCCGTTCCCCATGAAACCGGGCAACACCTGGGTTGAAGTGGTGCCCACCTATTTCAAAATCGGCATCAACAGCCCCGACGAGGCCAGTTCGCGGCCCTGAATTACGGCCCGCACCGCCCAACGGTGAACCATTTGACGCGCACAAAATGGCACACTACTGCAATTGTTTTTGTTGGCTTTTCTCTGCAAGTGTGGGGATTGGCCCGCCAAAGTTTGTGGTTTGATGAAGCCTTCAGCGCGACGGTTGCCGGGGTTGGCTGGCCTGTTTTCTGGACAGCCCTGCTGGTAGACGGAGTTCACCCGCCGGGTTACTACCTGTTGCTGCGCGGCTGGCTGGCGCTGACCGGCCCCGGCGAATTTGCCCTGCGATTTCCGTCGGTGGCAGCGGCAACGGTGTCCATCCCCCTGATTTTTCAGATTGGCCGCCAACTGCACAGCCGCCGGTTGGGACTGGCCGCGGCGGCGCTGCTGGCCGTGAATCCGTTTGCGTGGTGGTACGCGCAAGAAGCCCGAATGTACAGCCTGCTCCTCTGCCTGACCCTGTTCAGCGGATACGCGTTTTGGCAGCTTACCCGCCGGCCCGGCCCAAAATGGACGGCGCTGCTGGCCGGCGCATCGGCGGCGGGGTTTCTGATTCACTATTTTTTGCTGGCGTTCAGTCTGGTGCAGTTTGTGTATTTGCTGGTCACGCTGAAAGCCAATCACCGCGTATTGCGCTGGTGGGCTGCTTCGCAGGCGGCGGCAATTGTGCCGTTTCTGCCGTGGGCGTGGGCCGTGGCCCGGCGTGAAGGCGGCGGCTTTGGCATCAACTGGATTCCGCCCGTGACCGTTGCCGATTTGCCGCTGACGCTGGCAAATCTGGCGTTTGCCGCGCATCGTCCGGATTGGCCGGTAACGTGGGCCAGCGTGCTGCTGGTTGGCGGCGCGGTTGCGCTGGGCGTGTCGGCGGTGCGCCGGTCATTTGGGGCGCAGAGCAAAGCGACCGGGCCGTTTTTGTGGTGGGTGGGTCTGTGGCTGGCGCTGCCGTTGCTACTGGTCTGGTTTTTCTCGCTGCGGCAGCCGCTGTACGTAGACCGGTATTTCATCCTCTCGCTGCCGGCGCTGTTGTTGTTGCTGGCTTGCGTGAGGCTGCTGCCAAAACGCCGGGGCAATCTGGCGCTGTCAATTTTGCTGCTGGCAAGCGGGGCGGGCCTGCTGCGGATGCACATCGAACCGGAATTTACCAAAGAAGATTGGCGGGCTGCGGCGCGCACTGTGCAGGCCGCCGAACAGCCGGGCGATGCGCTGATTGTGCGCTCTGTGCAGAGTAGTATTGCGTTTGGCTACTACTACCGGGGGGTTTTGACGCCGCAAACCGGCTCGGTGAATGAGCAAACATTTCCGCCTGAATCGCTGATTGGCGACAGCCGGCGGGTGTGGCTGGTTTACCGGCGGCCGTTCAGGCCCACCCATGCCTTTGCCGGCTCGGCTCCGTTTAGCTGGCGCGATGTGGATGACCCTGTGCTTGGGCCGTGGCTGAACGCGCACCGGAATTATCTGGCCGATGAAATCACGCTGCCGGGGGTGTACGTGACCCGGTACCAATTGCCGGCGCGTTAACCGGCCTGTGGTTGGGCAGACGGGTTGGCCTGGCGGCAGGCGCGGCACAGGCCAAAAATGCTGAAATGGTTGATTTGGGCGGAGAATCCGTAGCGGGTTTCCAGTTGTGTGCGCAGCGTTTCCAGCAGGTCGTCAGAAAAATCCTCAATGCCGCCACATTTCTGGCACACCAAATGGTGGTGTGCGCCGTGCCCCTGCATGGCAAAGTGAGTCTGGCTGCCGCCCAGATTGGTGGGGGTAATCAGGTTGAGTTCCTGCAACAATTCAAGCGTGCGGTACACGGTAGCCAGGCTGATGTACGGGTTGATTTGCTGCACCTCGGAAAAAATCTCCTCGGCCGTGATGTGGCCGGACAGCCGTTCAATCACCTCAAAAATAATGGCGCGCTGGGGAGTCACCCTCATTCCGCGCGCCTGAAGTTCGGCAATCAGCGTATTTTGGTCTTGTGGCATGACGGCTCCTTTACAGGAATATTTGCACCTGAGATTTTATCACAGGAAAGAAGCCGCTGCAACGTGCCCGCAAACAGGGCAGATTGTTAATAAATATCGGTAAAATAAGAGCGCGCAGCCACGTCCATTAACTCAACCGACATGGTGGGGGTCACGCCCCGGTAGGTGGCAAAATCAATCACCTGATCCAGCAAGTCGCGGGGGTGGCAGGCTTTCAGCGAGCGACCGGCATCAAGATAGTAGTTTCTAATCAGGTGGATGAATGTACTGGTATCAAATGCAATACCGCGCTCATGGCAGGCGTTCACAAAAATGCGGTAGAATTGTTTTTCGGTGGGGTTAGCCACGTTCAGTTTGTGCCGAATACGGCGCAAAAATGCCTCGTCAACCAGGGATTCCGGGTCAATGTTGGTGGAAAAGATGATGAAGGTTTCAAACGGCACCGCGAATTTTTTGCCGGTGTGAAAGGTTAAAAAATCTACCCGTTCTTCAAGCGGCACAATCCAGCGATTGAGCAGGTCTTTGGGCGAGATTTGCTGCCGGCCAAAATCATCAACCAGCAACATACCGCCGTTGGCCTTTAATTGAAACGGTGCTTCATAATACCGGTTGGTGTCGCTCCAGGCCAGGTCCAAATCCCTGAGCGTCAATTCTCCGCCGGTGATAACAACCGGCGCGTGGCAGCGCACCCACCGCTTGTCAAGCCCGTTGGCTTCGGCCAGTTGTTCTTCTTCGCTGCCCATCACCGGATGCACTTCAGCATCGAACAATTTGATAATCTGGCCGCCTTCGTACAGGGCGTGCGGAATCATAATTCCAGACATCAGCAGCCGGGTGGCAATGGCGCGGGCCATGCTGGTTTTGCCGTTGCCGGGCGGGCCGTACAAAAATAACGAGCGAAATGAGTTGACCGCCGGGCCAATCCGGTCAAGAACATCTTCAGAAAGCACCAGATTTTGCAGCGCTACCTGCACATCAGATTCCTTGACCAGAGAGCGGTTTTTGGCCTGTAGTTTTACAACATCAATGTAATGGTGCAACGTGACCGGGCAGGGGCCAACGTAGCGGTTGCGTTCCAGCAGTTCTCGCGCCCGCTGCGCCCCTTTATCGGTAATGGAATACCGGTACGAGGCTCGATTTAAATTGTTGCCGCCAATCACCTGCACGTGGTGCTGCAGCCGCAGTTGTTGCAGCAGCGGCTCAACCACCCCGCTGAAATTGAGCCGCAGAATCTGGGCCACCTGCCAGCCTTTGGATGTTCCCTGAAAATACAGGATTTTCAGCACCAGATTGGCAAGAAATTCCTGCGGAATGCCGGTGGCTTCAACAGTGCGCGGTTCCTGCAACTGCACCATTAACGCCGGGCTAAAAACCTCGGCGTAGGATTCCTGGCCCTCAACCCGCAGGGCGTATGCATTTGATTTTGTCCGTGGTAAATCGTTGAGTTTTAGCCTGACTCGTGGTGTTTCCCGCATAGCGCTCCCTCACTTCACCCCCGAATTCATTGCCGGGTGTGCATAAATATATCATATCAGACCGTTAAATTCAAGCAACCCCATCAGACCACAGCCGGTATTCAGCCTGAACCGGCGAATGATGGTATAATTAACACGTTATGGACTTATTTGACCACGCCCGTGAACAGCAAATTGAAAAAGAAGCTCCGTTGGCTGCCCGTATGCGCCCGCGCACGCTCGATGAGTTTATTGGGCAGCATCACAT
>RFJF01000881.1 GCA_003695455.1 Chloroflexota bacterium | reverse complement strand
GGGCTTTTTGTTGGCCCAACAATCTGAAATCCAAAATCTGAAGTCTGGATTCTGTAATCTGAATTCTGAAATCTGCCCGCTACCGCAGCCGGGCCGAGATAGTGCCGGCGCCGAGAAAGGCAAACATGCCCGGCAGTATCAGCCCAAACAGCCCGCTGCCCAACCCCAGCAGCAAAAACGGCGCGGTGGCAATTAACAGAGCGGCAACAACCACGTGCCGCAAGTACCGCGAGCGCCGTTTGCCCACGCCCCAGCGCACGGCCTCGGCAATGAGGCCGGCCACAAACGGGGCCACAAAAAAGCCGATAATCAGCGTAAAAAAGCCAAAACCGCTCAGAATGGTGGTGAATAACCCGGCCCCAATCAGCGACAGCGGAAAGGCAATAACCGCGGCAATCAAGTAATCCATATTTCCGCCGGTATAAAATTTTTCTTCCAGGTCCCGGATGCACTCCGGGCAGCGAAACCCCACCGGGGTGCGCACCGCGCATTTGGGGCAAATCGGCTTGCCGCATTTGTTGCAGCGCAGGCCGGTTTCAACATCGGGGTGGTAATGGCAAAAATCAAGCCCGGTACTGATAACCGGCTCTTCTGCGGAACTGGTGTGAACAATTTGCGGCGGTTGTTGTTTGGCAGCCAGTTTTTCTTCAACCAGACGCAGCCCGGCCTGCGCCTGGGCGTTGTCAGGTTCCAGTTCAAGCGCTTTGGTGAAACAGCGCTGCTTGTATTCCAGTGAATCGACCACGCCGGCCAACCCCAGCCAGGCGGCCACGCTGTTGGGGTGTTCCTGCGTGGCGCGGGTCAGCAGGCGACGGGCATCTTCTACATCGCCCACGCGGGCCGCGGTCAACCCCTGTTGCAGTAAATCCTGGGTTGTGTTGGTGTCTGCCATAATTATCCTCTGAATTAGGCCGTTAATTTTACCATCAATTTACAATTCAAACTTAAAATTCAGGTGAATTTCTACCGTTTGCCGGTCTGAAAACCCAGCCGGCGCATTAACGTGCGGTAAAAATAGGTGCGCTCCTGCAAGCGCACAAAACGCCCCACCGAGGGGCTGGCCTGCAAAATAATCTCGTCGCCGTCGGTAAGCTCAATTTCAAATTGGCCGTCAACCGTGAGCGCGGCGGTGTGGTCGGTTGAAATTTCAACCCGAACCGTAACCCCTTTTGACAGCACCACCCCCCGGTCCAGGCTCAGGTGAGGCGCCAGCGGGATGAGCAGGATATTCTGCAACTCTGGCGGCAAAATGGGGCCGCCGGCGGCCAGCGCGTAGGCCGTAGAGCCGGTGGCCGTTGCCATAATCAGGCCATCGGCGGTGATGGTGGTCAGAAAACCGCCATCAATGAAAATGTTCATTCGGATGACCCGCGCAAATTGGCCCCGGCTGATGACGACTTCATTGAGGGCTTCATAGCTGTTGAGTAGCTCGCCGGCGCGGTGGTGACCGGCAGAAACCATCATTCGCTCCTCAATCCAGTAGTCGCCGGCCATGGCTTGCTGCACCCGGTCGGGCCATTCGGCGGGCTGAACTTCGGCCAGAAACCCCAACCGCCCCATGTTGATGGAGAGCAGGGGAATTTTGTGGTTGGCTGTCAGGCGTGCGGCCCGCAACATTGAGCCATCGCCGCCCAGCACAATCAGCAAGTCTGAATTTTCAAGGTGACCGCTGAT
>RFJF01000880.1 GCA_003695455.1 Chloroflexota bacterium | reverse complement strand
GATACCGCCACCGTGATGCAAATTCACACCGATTCAGGCTGGCGGGTGGTGGATTCCCGCACCGCCGAACGGTATCGCGGCGAGGCCGAACCGATTGACCCGGTTGCCGGGCACATCCCCGGCGCCGTCTCGATGCCCTACCCGGACAACATGTCTCCCGATGGCGTATTTTTGCCACCCGAAACCTTGCAGGCCCGCTTCCGGGCAGCAATGGGTGATGTTCCCATCGAAAAAACCGTGTTCTACTGCGGTTCCGGGGTGACCGGCGCGCACAACGTGCTGGCCGCGGCGCACGCCGGATTGGGGCAGGCCCGGCTGTACGCCGGCTCGTGGAGCGAGTGGATTACCGACCCCCACCGGCCCATTGCCACCGGCAGCAAATAGCAGCCACCAGCCGATGGGACTTTCTGGGGGGTTGTTTTTCTAACTATTGTGGGCTACCATGACGCTACCAAACCCGATTTTTTTTTGGCAACGCGGCCCATGACCAAACCCTGGCTAAAATTTTACGACGCGGACGTTCCCGCCGAACTGAATATTCCCCCGCTCACCCTGCCGGAACTGCTCAACCGGGCGGCAGAAAAGTACCCCAACCAGACGGCGTGCGTATTTATGGGCGCGCGGATGCCCTATCGCCGGCTCAAATTTTAAACCGACCGGCTGGCGGCGACGCTGGCGGCGCTGGGCGTGGGCAAGGGCGACCGGGTAGCAATTATGCTGCCCAACTGCCCGCAGGCAATGATGGCTTACTACGCCACGCTGTCGGTGGGGGCGGTAACGGTGATGACCAATCCGCTCTACGTGCCGCGAGAACTCACCCACCAGTGGGGGGACGCCGGCGTCGAGGTTGTCATCAGCCTGGATTTGTTCTGGCCCCAAATTGAAGAAACCCGCCGCCAACTCCCTCTGCGCCACGTAATTTTGGGTGGCATTCAGGATTATATGCCGTGGCACAAACGCCTGCTCACCCCCATTGAGCTTCGGCGGCGGGGTAAGTGGGTCAATGTACCGTACGGCGATTCCGTGCATTCCTTCAACAAACTGCTGGGCCGCCACCGGGAGCCGCCCCCACAGGTCGAACTGAAGCCGAATGACGTGGCCTGTTTGCAGTACACCGGCGGCACCACCGGCCTGCCCAAAGGAGCCATGCTCACCCACCGCAACCTGATTGCCAGCATCACCCAGATTCGCAATTTTTTACTGTACGAACACGGTGAAGCCGAGGACATTGGGCTGGCAATTATGCCGTTTTTTCACGTGTACGGCATGACCGGCCTGCTCAATCTGGGCGTGCATCTGGCGGCCACGCTGGTACTCATCCCCCAGCCGGAAATCAAGGCGATTGTGGACGCCATTGCCGCCGAGCGGCCTACCTTTTTCACCGGCGTGCCGGCCCTCTTTTCGGCGTTGAACAACTACAAAACCATTGACCAGGTTGATTTAACCTCGATTCAGGCGGTGTTCAGCGGCGCAGCCCCCCTGCCGGTTGAGGTGATGGAACAGTTTGAGGCCCGCACCGGCGCGCGCATTGCCGAAGCCTACGGCATGACCGAGGCCTCGTCGGTGACGCACGTGAACCCGCTCAAGGGGCAGCGCAAGTTTGGCAGTATCGGCGTGCCCATTATTGGCACCGATGCCAAAGTGGTGGATGTGAACGACCCCCGCCGCGAGTTGGCAGTGGGCGAGGCCGGTGAACTGATGGTCAAAGGGCCGCAGGTGATGGCCGGTTACTGGAACCGGCCCGAAGAAACCGCCGCCGCGCTGATTGACGGCTGGCTGCGCACCGGCGACATTGCCGTCATGGATGAGGACGGGTACTTTTCCATTGTAGACCGCAAAAAAGATATGATTCTCAGCGCCGGCTACAACGTGTACCCCCGCGAGGTTGAAGAGGTACTGTACCAGCACCCCAAAGTGCAGGACGCCGCCGTCATCGGTCTGCCCGATGGCCTGCGCGGCGAAAAAATCACCGCCTACATCAAATTGATTCCCGGCGAGACTGCCACCCCCGCCGAAATCCGTGCCTTTTGCCGCGAGCGGCTGGCCCCCTACAAACAGCCGCGCAAAGTCATCTTCCGCGAGTCACTGCCTACCACACTGGCCGGCAAAGTTCTGCGCCGCCAACTCCGTGAGGAAGCACTGGCAAATCCGCCCAAAAAATCCCCGCAGCAGTAAAACTTTGTACCTTTTGTCCCAGCCGGTATAATAGATTTACGATTTTTGATTGACGATTTACGGCTGGTGGAATGGCGAACTCACCGCACTCACCAAACTCACCCAACGCTAAAAACCCAACGGAGCAATTTGTGACAACCCACGGCTACTACCGCTTTCCAACTATTCACAAAAATACGGCTGTCTTTGTGGCCGAAGACGACCTCTGGTCTGTGCCGGTGCGCGGCGGCGTGGCCCGGCGGCTGACCGCAAACCTGGGAATGACCACCCACCCGGCGCTGTCACCCAACGGCAAGTGGCTGGCTTTTACGGGCCGTGATGACGGCGAATCCGAGGTGTACGTGATGCCCGCCGAAGGCGGCCCGGCCACCCGGCTGACTTTTTTGGGCAGCACCACCACCGTCGTCGGCTGGATGCCTGACGGCGAAAAAATTGTCTTTTCCAGCACTGCCGGCCAGCCTTTTGCCACGCTCACCCCGCTGTACGCCGTTAGCCGGCACGGCGGCCCGCCGGAACCCCTGCCCTTTGGCCCGGCCCGCTCGGCGTCATTTGGGCCGGACGGCGGCGTGGTCATTGGCCGCAAGGCCCACGAAATTGCCTACTGGAAACGGTATCGCGGCGGCACCGCCGGCGATATCTGGATTGACGCCAAAGGCAACGGCCGCTTTAAAAACCTGCTCAAACTCACGGGCAACGTCATCCGCCCCATGTGGCTGGGCGAACGCATCTACTTTTTGTCAGACCACGAAGGCGTGGGCAACCTCTACTCCTGCACGGTGCGGGGCACCAAAATCACGCGGCACACCAACCACGAGGATTACTACGTGCGCCAGGCTTCCACCGACGGGCGGCGCATCATTTACCGCGCCGGGGCAGACCTGTTTGTGTTTGACCCGCAAAAAGAAGCCGAGGGCAAAAAAGCGGTCAAAAAAATCACCGTCAAATTTCACAGCCCGCAGGTTCAGCGCAACCGCAAATTTGTGTACGCCCCAGGTTACCTGGAACACTACGCCCTGCATCCGCTGGGCCACAGCCTGACCGTGACCGTGCGCGGCAAAGCCTTTAGTATGTCAAACTGGGAAGGGGCCGCCCTGCAATACGGCCACCCGCACGGCGTGCGCTACCGGCTGTCCGAGTGGCTGACCCACGGCCAGAAACTGGTGATGGTCAGCGATTTTGGCGGCGAGGAAGTGCTTGAAATCCACCCCGACGCGTCGCTGGCAGACGCGGAGCAAACCGTGGAACGGCTGGAAGGGCTTGATATTGGGCGGCCCCTGTCGCTGCACGTGTCACCCTCGCTCAAAGAGGAAAAGGTGGCCTTTGGCAACCACCGCTACGAACTGGTGCTGGTGAACCTCAAAGAGAAATCGCTGCGGGTGCTGGACCAGAGCCAGCACGGGCGCATTGCCGGGATTGACTGGTCGCCGGACGGCAAGTGGCTGGCCTACGGCTTTCGCACGTCGCTGAATACCTGCGCTATCAAACTGTGCCACGTAGAAAGCGGCCAGACTCATTTTGTTACTCCGCCCAACAATCTGATGGATTTTGCGCCCAGTTTTGACCCGGAAGGGCGCTACCTGTATTTCATTTCCTACCGCGAATTCAACCCGGTTTACGACAGCCACTACTTTGATTTGAACTTTCCGCGCGGCGGGCGGCCTTACCTGGTTACCCTGCGCGATGAACTACCCAACCCGTTCATCGCCCTGCCGGTCAAATCCAAACCGCCCAAAATGGATGAGGATGAAGCGGACGGCGACGACAACGACGACAAAAATGAAAGCGACGACCCGGCAGAAGAGGCAAACGACGCTGACACCGCTGATGACTCCGCCGGCGAACAGCCCACCGCCGAATCCGGCGGCGCAGACCAACCCGACGACTCGGCCCAAAAGCCGGACCCGCACGTGTTGCGGATTGACCTGGACAACATCCAGCAGCGCATTGCCGCTTTTCCGGTAGAGGAGGGACGCTACCAGCAAATTCTGGGCATCAAGGGCAAAGTACTGTTCACCTCGGTGCCTGTTGAGGGCAGTCTGGATGACGCCGGCAGCCGCAAAAAACACAGCGGCGGCAAAGGCACGCTGGAAATGTACGACCTGACCGAACGCAAAACCGAGTACCTCTTTGGCGGGATTTCAGATGTGGCGCTGTCTCGAAACCGCAAGCAGTTGCTGTACCGTTCCGGCAAACATTTGCGCGTGGTCAAAGCCGGCGAAAAAATAGACAACAATGCTTCCGGCTTTACCAAAAAAAGCGGCTGGATCAAACTTACCCGCCTGCGCGTGGCTATCAACCCGCCGCAGGAGTGGCAGCAGATGTTCCGCGAGGCGTGGCGCTTGCAGCGCGACCATTTCTGGTCGGCCGATATGTCCAGCGTAGATTGGGGGCTGGTGTACAAACGGTACTACCCCCTGATTGACCGGGTTGCCACCCGCGCCGAATTTTCTGACCTGCTGTGGGAAATGCAGGGCGAACTGGGCACCAGCCACGCCTACGAACTGGGCGGCGATTACCGGAGCGCGCCTGCCTACTACCAGGGCTTTCTGGGCGCAGATTTTGAGTTTGATACCGAAACCGGCGGCTACCGCATTACCCACATTGTGCGCGGCGACCCGTGGCTGGCGCGGTACGATTCGCCGCTGCGACGGGTGGGAGCCAACATCCGTGAGGGCGATATTTTGCTGGCAATTGACGGCCAACCGTTGAGCGCAGAGTTGTCGCCGGCGCAGGCGCTGGTCAACCGGGCCAACACCGAAGTCCAACTGACCATTTTGCCGGCAGAGCCCGGCGCCGCCAATTCGGCAGATAACCAGCCAGAAGCCGCCACAGAGCCGCAACCCCGAACCGTGCTGGTTGAAACATTGCTGGATGAAACGCCGGCCCGCTACCGCGAATGGGTGGAACAGAACCGGCAAACCGTGCATCAGGCCACGGGCGGGCGGGTGGGCTACGTCCACATTCCAGATATGGGGCCGTGGGGCTACGCCGAATTTCACCGCTACTACCTGTCAGAATCGGAAAGGGAGGGGTTGATTGTGGACGTGCGCTTCAACCGGGGCGGCCACGTTTCGCAGTTGCTGCTGGAAAAGCTGGCCCGCCGCCGGGTGGGGTACGACCAGCCGCGCTACGGCTCGGCGCATCCCTACCCGTACCACTCCGTACTGGGGCCAATGGTGGCGCTCACCAACGAATACGCCGGCTCGGACGGCGATATTTTCAGCCACGTGTTCAAGCTAATGGGGCTTGGCCCGCTGATTGGCAAGCGAACCTGGGGCGGCGTGGTTGGCATCTGGCCGCGCCACTCGCTGGTAGATGGCACCACCACCACCCAGCCGGAGTTTTCGTTCTGGTTTGAGGATGTGGGCTGGGATGTGGAAAATTACGGCACCGACCCCGATATTGAGGTTGACATCAAACCGCAGGATTTTGCCGCCGGAAAAGACCCGCAACTGGCGCGTGGGTTAAAGGAAATCCAAAAACGGTTGGCCGAAAACCCGCCGGTGGTTCCCAACTTTGGCCCCCGGCCCAGCCTGTCGCTGCCGCGGCTGCCAAAAATGAAAAAAAAGTGATTCAACTGATTCACCGCAATCCCCGATTGCAATCGGGGATTGCACCCCAATATGTAGTAGCCATCCTCGCTGTAGATACCCAATATGTAGTGCAAAACCTTATTTTACCGCAACCCCTGATTTGAGAAAATCGGCAAAACAGGGTATAATATAACGTCATACTTTTTAATTTTCTGGAGGCAAATATTTATGGCCGCATCTCCCCCAAACACCTATACCGCCGATAAAATCACCGTCCTTGAAGGATTGGAAGCCGTCCGGCGTCGCCCCGGCATGTACGTGGGCGGCACCGACATCAAAGCCCTGCACCACCTGATTTATGAAGTGGTTGACAACTCGATTGACGAGGCGCTGGCCGGCTGGTGTGACACCGTTCACATCACCATTCACCCGGACGAGAGTGTCTCCATCAGCGACAACGGGCGCGGCATCCCTGTGGCCGAACACCCCACCAAAAAAGTGTCATCGCTGCAACTGGTCATGACCACTCTGCACGCCGGCGGCAAATTTGATAACGACAGTTACAAAGTGTCGGGTGGGCTGCACGGCGTGGGCGTTTCGGCGGTGAACGCATTGAGCGAGTGGCTGGTGGCCGAAGTTACCCGCGACGGAGGCGTGTGGCAGCAAGAATACAAACGTGGTGTTCCCCAGGGGCCGGTCAAAAAAATTGCCAAAGCGCCAAAAAATGCCCGGACCGGTACCAAAATCACCTTCCGCTTTGACCCGGAGATTTTTGTTGACGTGCCGGGCTACTCCTGGAACACCCTGCTCACCCGCTTCCGCGAAATGGCCTTTGTAACCAAAGGCATCCGCATCACCTTTAAAGATGAACGCCCAACCCCGGAAAAAGAACACACCTTTTATTTTGAGGGCGGCGTTACCTCGTTTGTGCGGTATCTCAACCGCACCCGCCGGGCGTTGAATGAGCCGGTTTACGTTGAAAAAGAAGTAGACAATATTGGGGTTGAAGTGGCTATTCAATATGCCGACGTGTACACCGAAAGCGTGTACGCCTTTGCCAACACCATCCACACCCCCGATGGCGGTACCCACCTGACCGGCCTGCGCAGCGCGCTCACCCGCACCATCAACGATTACGCCCGCAAAAACAGCCTGCTCAAAGATAACGACAGCAACTTTACCGGAGAAGACACCCGCGAGGGCCTGACCGCCATTGTCTCCATCAAACACCCGGACCCGCAATTTGAGAGCCAGACCAAAGTAAAACTGATGAACGCCGAGGTCAAAACCATTGTTGAATCTGTGGTGACGGAACGATTTTCTGCCTTTCTGGAAGAACACCCGCGCCAGGCCAAAGCCATCATCGAAAAATGTCTCACCTCGTCACGGGCGCGGAACGCCGCCAAAAAAGCCCGCGAACTGGTACTCCGCAAAAGCGCGCTCGAAAGCAGCACCCTGCCCGGCAAACTGGCCGACTGCTCCAGCCGCGACACCAACAGCACCGAACTGTACATTG
>RFJF01000097.1 GCA_003695455.1 Chloroflexota bacterium | reverse complement strand
TTTCTGCTGGAACTGGCCGACGCCGGCCAACTCAACACCGATTTTCGCCCCGTTCCAGTCACGTTCCCCTACCACTCGCCCTGCCAGTTGCGGGCGCACAACATGGGGCTGCCGGCCATTGATTTAATGGAAATGATTCCCGGCGTGCAGGTTGACCACGTTCAGGCCGATTGCTGCGGCATTGCCGGAACCTACGGCTACAAACTGGAAAAGTACGACATTGCGCAGGCGGTGGGCAAACCGCTGTTTGACCACGTGAAGGCATCCGGGGCGCAGGTGGCCGTATGCGACAGCGAAACCTGCCGCTGGCAAATTGGCGCGGCAACCGGGGCAAAAATGATTCATCCGGTTGAACTGCTGGCCAAAGCCTACGGGCTGCAAAACTTTTATTTTGAGTAAATTTTATGTTAAACATCTTGATTATGGGGGCCGGCGCTATCGGTGGATTTGTGGGAAGCACGCTGGCCGCCGCCGGACACACCGTAACGCTGCTGGGCCGGCCCGCGCCCATGCAGCGCATCGCCGCCGAGGGGCTGTCACTCGCGTGGCCCGACCAGCCGGCCCGCACCGTGGTTCCCAATACCGTCAGTGATGTCAGCGAGTTGGCAGATTCGGCCTTTGACTTTGTGCTGCTCACGGTCAAATCGCCGGCTACAAAAACCGCCGCCCGCCAATTGGCTCCTTTGCTGGCGGAGTCACGTCAAACCTGCATGGTGTCGCTGCAAAACGGCATCGGCAACGAGGAAACGCTGGCCCAAATTGTGGGCGCAGAGCGAGTCATCGCCGGAACCATCACCATTCCCATCCAGACGCCCGCGCCGGGAGCCATTGAGGTCAGCAAAGCCAAAGGCGGCATCGGGCTGGCTGCCACGTCCGCCGGCCAGCCGGTTGAGGCGCTGGCCGCCGCGCTCAATCAGGCGGGGTTGCCCACCCAAACCTACGCCGATTTCCGGGCCATGAAATGGTCAAAATTACTGCTGAACATTGTCAACAACGCTGCCAGCGCCATTCTGGATGAACCGCCGGCCCAAATCATCCGCAACCCGGCCCTGTTCAACCTTGAAATCCGGGCGCTGGCCGAAGGCGCGGCCGTGATGCGCGCACTCGGCGTGCCGGCGGTGAATCTGCCTGGCTACCCGGCAAAGTGGTTGGCCCGGCTGGTATCGGCGGGGTGGCTGCCGCCGCCGGCCAAACGCGCAATTCTGCGGCCGTTTATGGTCAGCGGGCGCGGCACAAAAATGCCTTCGCTGCACATTGATCTGTCGTCGGGCCGCACAGCCACAGAAATTGACGCGCTCAACGGCGCCATTGTTGCCGCCGGGCAAAAAACCGGCGTGCCGACCCCGGCCAACCGGGCGCTCACAGACACGCTCAACGGCATTACCGCCGGGCAGCTCGACTGGCAGGATTTTCGCCACCGCCCGGATCGCCTGCTCGAGCAGGTGAAGGCGGAGAAACAGGGAGTAGAGAGTAGAGAGTAGAGAGTACCAGCCTGCTCCTTACTCCCTGCTCCTTATTCCCCGGTTATACATTAAGAACAAGGATTTTGCCGGAAAGCACCTGATTGCCAACATTTTTTATTTCTATTTTATCCACACAGGAACTCGCCATGATCGGCATTGTTGTAGTATCACACAGTCAAAAACTGGCCGAAGGGGTGGTTGAACTGGTCAACCAGATGACCCAGGGGCAGGTGCCGCTGGTTGCCGCCGGCGGCATTGACGATCCCCAACACCCCATCGGCACCGATGCCATCCGCATTCTGGACGCCATCGAATCTGTGTTTAGCCCGGACGGGGTACTGGTGTTGATGGACATGGGCAGTGCCCTGCTCAGCGCCGAAACCGCGCTGGATTTTCTGCCTGACGAGCAACGAACCGCCGTGCGCCTCTGTTCCGCGCCGCTGGTTGAAGGGGCCATGGCCGCCGCGGTGCAGGCCACCGCCACCACCAACCTCGATGAAATTGTGGCCGAAGCCCACAACGCGCTGATCCCCAAAACCGGCCAATTGGGCGACGTGATCCCCCCGGCACAGGCAGACGCCCCCCCTGCTCCCGGTGCTGAGACGGCCCAGTCCACCACGCTGACTATCCGAAATCAGCACGGGCTACATGCCCGCCCCGCCGCCCGATTTGTCAGTACCGCCGGCCGGTTTGAGTCGCAAATCACCGTCCGCGACCTCGATTCCGGCAAAGGGCCGGTCAATGCCAAAAGCATCAATCAGGTTGCCACGCTGGGCGCGGGCAAAGGGCACCGGGTGGTGGTAACTGCCGCCGGCCCGGATGCCGCCGAAGCGCTCTCTGCACTGGAGCAGTTGGCCGCCGCCAATTTCGGCGAAGCCGAAACCGCCCACCTGGCTGAAGCGGCGAGCCAGCCGGCTGCCGCACCCGCCGCCGGCGACCGGCCCGCCGGCATCGCCGTTTCGCCGGGAATTGCCGTTGGCCCGGTGGCGCTCTACCGTCCTGCCGTCATTGCCGTGACTCCGCACACCATTTCTGACCCGCAGGCCGAACACGAGCGGCTGGAATCGGCCATTCAAAAAGCCAAAACCGAAATTGCCGGGCTGTACCGGCAGGCCAAAAAAGTGGTGGGTGGGTACGAGGCCGCCATTTTTGAAGCCCACCAGCTATTTCTGGACGACCCCGCGCTGGTCAACACCGCCCGCGCCGTCATTTCCGCCGAAAAAATCAACGCCGAAGCCGCCTGGCAGCGCGCCGTGGAACAAACCGTGGCCGACTACCGGGCGCTGGGCGATGAATATTTGCAGGCCCGCGCCGACGACGTGCTGGACGTGGGCCGCCGCGTGCTCAAATTGCTGGCCGGGGTGGCCCCGCCCTCGCTGGATTTTGAAGAGCCGGTGATACTGGTGGCCCGCGATCTGGCCCCGTCCGACACGGCCCAGCTCAACCCGGAAAAGGTGCTGGGCCTCTGCACCGAACTGGGCAGCGCCACCAGCCACAGCGCTATTCTGGCCCGCGCGCTGGGCATCCCGGCGGTGGTGGGGCTGGGAGAAACCATTCTGCACGTCACCGACAACAGCCTGCTGGCGCTCGACGGGGCGACCGG
>RFJF01000879.1 GCA_003695455.1 Chloroflexota bacterium | reverse complement strand
GGCAGAAAGCGGCAAACGGTTGTTTGCCCAACCGTAAGCACCAAAAAATCCGGGCAGAAGAAAAACGGCGCTAAAATCGGCGCCGTTTTTATTGGGGGCATTTGGTTAAATACCGCGCTCAGATTTTGCGCGGAAATTGAATGGTAAAGGTGGTACCCTGGCCCGGCTGACTTTCAACCTCAATTGTTCCTTTATGGCGCTCAATAATGGCCTGCGTAATTGACAAATCCAGTCCGTGCGCTGGAGGCCCGGCGTTAAAAAACGGATCGAAAATGTGGCGCACATCCTCCGGCGAAAGTCCCTCGCCGGTATCGCTGATGATTACCTGCACGTGAGTGCCCACGGCCCGGCTGGTAATCCGCAGCGTGCCGCCGTTGGGCATTGAAGCGTAGGCGTTTCTGATCAGAAAGAAAATGGCCTGTTCAAGCTGTTTGCTATCGGCCATAACCAGCGGCAATTTGGGGTCCAAGCCGCGCACCAGTTCAACTTTGTGGTTGAGCACGTGATCGCTGGCGTACCGTGACCATGCCGCCTGAATAATATCGTTAAAATAAACGGCCTCAAACTGGTACTGCTGCTGGTCAGAAAAATCAAGCAGGCTGTCAACCGTACGGCGGCAGTGAAGCACTTCGCGTTCAAGGTTTGACACCAGCGATGAAGCTTCCTCTGACGGCAACTCAAGCTGGAGTTCACGCAGTTGATTCAAAATCCGGTTGATGGGCGCATTCATTTCGTTGACTACCCCGGCGGCCATGTAGCCCAGCGCCGCCAGTTTTTCTGTTTTAATCAATTGTTCCTGGGCCACATTCAGCTCGGCGGTGCGTGATTCAACCAGGTTTTCCAACTGCCGGCTCGATTGTTCGGCGCGGTCAATATCAGACGAGAGCCGGGCGTACAGCCGCGCGTTTTCAATGGCCACGCTGGCGTAGTCGGCCAGGGCCATCAGCAAATTCAGGTGGCGTTCAGAAAAGGCTTTAACCGCTGTGCGATTATTCACCGCCAGCACGCCAATTACCTTGTCTTTTACTTTGAGCGGTACGTTGAGCAGCGATTTCACAAAATAACCCGTTTTCACCTTGAACGAGTCATCCTGGTTAATGCCGCCAATCATCACCGGCCGGCCGGTGTGAACCACCTGCCCGGCAATGCTGTCGTGCATTTTTATGCGAAAACTGGTGGCGTGCTTTTCGTTGATGCCCCGCGCGGCCCGCAAATACAAATCCCCGGAAGCTTCGTCAATCAGCATCAGCGAGCTTTCTTCGGCTTTGGTCAGGTAGGCTGCGGCCTCAACAATCCGGTTTAGAATCTGCTGCAAATCTTGCAGAGATGTTACCGAACGGCCAATGCCGTACAGAAATCGCAGTTCCTGCACCCGGTTTTCAAGTTGCTGGTTGATTTTGAGCACGGTTTGGGTCAGCCGGTCGCGCTCCTGCCGCAATCGTGATTCGGTCAGCGCGCGGTCAATGGCGTTGAGCATTTCATCAATGGCAAACGGTTTGATGATGTAATCACGCGCGCCCAGCCTGAAAGCCCGCACAGCGGTGCCTTCTGAACCGTGAAATGTCATTAAAATCACGGGGATGTCCAATTCGCGTTCACGCAGGGTTTCCAGCAATTCCAGCCCGCCCATACGCGGCATCACCAAATCAGAAATCACCAGGTCAACTTTTCTTGACAGCACCAGATGCAGCGCATCGGCGCCGTTGTTGGCGTGCAACATTTTGTACCCGTTGGGTATCAGTACGTATTCGCGCAGAAATTTAATGCTGTCCGCACGGTCATCAACCGTTAAAACCGTTTCGCCAGCCAAGATTCGCTCCTCTGAAAACAGGATTCAGGAGTCGGGAGCCAGGGGATGGTAACTCTGTGACTCTGTGACTCTGCATCCCTGCTGCCTGCCGGATTTTCATTCACGTTGGCATCCCGCCAGGGACTTGCCGGATGAGAAAAGGATACCGCAGAATAAAATTTTGTAAAGTATTGGCGTTATCGAACCGGCGCAGGGGGCGCAGGTAATGCGGGCGCAACGGTTGCGCGAGGCGAAGGCGCGGCAGCAACCTGGTAAACCGCGCGCCAGGGCCGATAACGGCTGACAATTTCGTCCGAATAGAGAATGGACTCTCCTTGTTTTACCACACGAGTCACGGTTACGTCCATCCCCTCTTTGGCCCAATCAACCTGTTTTACCGTACCTTTTGGCAAACCGGGAACTTGCTCGTACAGGGGAGGCGGCGGTTTGACCACATTTTCAATGACCGGGTCGCTCACTATCACTTCTCGGTTGGTAGGGGTGCCAAAAAATTTAAACGTTACGGTGCCGTCATCCAGGTTGGTGCTGGTTTGAATCAGCAGATAATGTTCTGTATCGTTGCGAAATTTAAAGTCCACATCGGGGGTGTAAATGGTGGCGTCCAGCCCCGGCACCGAGTTGGTTTCGTACCAGCCCACCCGGTAGCCGTGCGCCCACCGTTCTACCAGTTCAAATCCACCAAAAAAGGCCGTTCTGAAGGCCGTGGTACTCACCTGGCACACGCCGCCGCCAATGCCCACGGTGGTTCGATCGCCAAAAATAATCAGCGATTCATCATAACCTTCTTCTTTGGTTACCGGCCCCAAATGCTGGTTGAATGAAAATATCTCGCCGGGGGGTACCAGCACGCCATCAAATTTAGAGGCAGCCAGCGCAATATTTTTCATCCGGCCGGCGCTGGAACCTTTGAAATAGGAGGTTGCCTCGCTGACCAGCGCCGTAATACCCAGGCTGTCCAGGTTGTCACTGTCAATCTTTGGAGAAATTTGTTCCACGGGCAGCGTAATTTTATTTTGCCCGTTGTGTACGGCATCTGCTACCAGTTGCCGGGTTTGTGCCACATCCAGTTGGCGACCGCTGGTACTGGGTTGCAGCGCCACCAGTTGGCCGGCTTCTTCATCAAAACGAACCACCGCATCCACCGGGTCGCGATTAATGGCCTGGGTTATGGTTTCAAGAAAAGGGGTCAGCATCTCCTGGTCGAGCGCCAGGGCAAATTTTGGATTGCCGTTGGCTTGTGTTGTTTCTTCAACATGAATCATCGGGGCCATGTCTTCGGGCGCAATGTGCCAGCGGGCGGGCGATTGTGCATCCGGGTAGTCAAATATAAACGGCTGCTGGACCAACCGGCGAGCTTGTTGTTGCAGGTCGGCCAGGTCAGCGGTGTCAATAGCGGGCAAAATTTCCTGAGTGAACACGGTCACATCCGGGGCAGATTCGCCGGTAACGGCCGCCTCAATGAGCGGTTGGGTGGCGCCCACGTGCAACCGGCGTCCGTGCCGGGCCAGCAGCAAATCTACCGTGCCGTTGGGGTTTACCTGCAAGCCTGCATTCTGCGGCGGAATGTCAATCACCCGGCTCAACTCGTTTAACACCTGATTGGTGGGGCCGGTATCGTAGCGGAAAACCGGCTCGATATTTTGCGGATGCCACAACAGCGACACCTGCGCCGGCAAGTCTGTCAGCAGACTGCCGGAGCGCCCTACGGCAAACACGCGGTCGGCAGTAGCCACGGTGTCAACGCTCATGCCCAGTTCCTGGCCGGTAAACGTCCACTGCTCATCTTCGGTGCGCAGGGTGATGGGGCGGTTCAGTTGTTCGTAGGCCAGCGTATTCACCATTGAAACAACATCGGCGCGGGTCATGCTGCTCACATCTGCGCCGGCCAGCGTGACGCCGGGATAAACGCGCTGCAAATAAGCCAGTTGAAACAGCAACACCACAAACACCAGCCCCACCAGTACAATGCCGGCCAGCGCCACTAACGCCAGCGGAAGCCACAGCACCCGGTGTTTGGGCGGTGCAAAACGAATGGTTTGCAGGGTTTGAGTCAATTGATGCAACATGGATTATCTATTTCTGCTCAACCTCGATTAATTGTACTCAAGAGCGGCAAAAACCTTCCCTACGCTTTCCCAATAATAACCCGATACCTTATTTTATGTCAACAAACGGTGTTTCTGTACAGAAAATATAGCGGGGACAAAGAGGCATGTCAATTTGTTGACAACCACTCATATTACACAAAGGTTGAGCAAAAAAAATGCCAGCCCAAATGGCTGGCATCAGATTAGCAGGTACGGTGGTCAAAAGCAAATCCAGGCAAGCGTGTCTGCGGGTAACACTACACGTCTTCATCCACCAGGCGGGTGCAAAGCCCTTGCGCAATTGCATCTTCCATACTCAACAAAACGGGCCTCGTGTTGTCAGAAACCGATTGCGGCACGCCAAGCGTAATAGCAAACGGTTCTTCCGGCGAAAGATGCAACTGCCGGGCCAGTCGCTGCCAGAGCGGGGTTGTTTCTCTGAAATCAGTGAACAAAATTACGTCCTCGCCTGCCGGAATAACGTTGTTTGCCCGAACGTTAGTGCATTGAATTGTATCAGGGACGGATTGGTCTTGTAGCAGATGCGCTGCCGAAGATGCGCTAACCAATGTATATTCCGCAACCGCTGCATCGCCGGGGTTGGCTAAATCCAGGAAAATGAAGTAGTCGTCCGGCTCGCCAAAGGTAAAAAATGGATCGGCAGCCGGCTCGGCTGATGAATGAAGTGATGCCTGAGGCAGAGTACCGCTGACCGGCAATTGATGGGGACTGGCCGCGTTTTGCACAAAAACCAGACCGGCCAGCAACACGGCTACTATCAAAACAAGGCTGATCACTGTCAACACAATAATATTTTGTCGCATAATTTCCCCCCGAAAATAGACTCCCATAATCGCAGTTCCGGCAGCGGGTCAAATAACCTTTGACCCTGCAACGATAGTGTGGCGCCCCAATTAGACGCACAAATGAGTTAATTCTTACGGCTGAACCACAGACAAATGGGAGGCGATTTGCCTCTATTCTAAAGGATGAGCCGCCTCAATTCAACCCACATTTGTAATTTTAAGGTCAAATTTAATTTCGGTTTGAGTCATCTCTACTTCTCTACGAAATTTGACTTTGCGGGTTGCACCGTCACGCTAAAAAGAACAACACGAATTTAATTTTTTGTCGAGATTTTTGTGGATAAAACATTGACAAAATATTGTTTCCGTGTATAATTGAATCAAATCTTTCATTTGCTGTCCAGGTTTTGGGTGAAATCAAATTCTGGTTTACCATACAAAAAACTTTGGATGGTGATATATGACCTTAAAAATTGTAACCGATAGCACCTGCGACCTGCCCGCAAATCAGCCGGACACCGGCGCAATTACCATTGTTCCACTGTCACTGACCATTAACGGCGAAAATTACGTGGACGGCGTGGATATTTCGCGGGCAGAATTTTATCGCCGCCTGCCGGAACTGAACCCGCCGCCCACCACCGGCGCGCCCGGCCCGGATCAGTTCCGGCAGGTGTACGAGCAGTTGGCCGATGACGGCGCCACCGAAATTCTCTCCATTCACGTGGCCGAGCGGTTGAGTACCACGGTCAACAGCGCCCGGTTGGCGGCCAAAAATTTTAACCGCGTGCCGGTCACGGTATTTGACTCGCGGCAGTTGAGTATGGGGCTGGGTTTTCAGGTACTCACGGCGCTCCGGCTGGCGGGCGAGGGTTTGCCGGCGGCGGAAATCACGGTGCGGCTGGCGGAGATGATTCCCCGGATTTACCTCTCGGCGGCGCTGGACTCGCTGGAATATTTGCGGCGCAGCGGGCGGGTCAGCGGGCTGCTGGCCGGATTTGGCACCCTGCTGCAAATCAAACCGATTTTATCCATGTACGACGGCGAACCGGCGCTGGAACGGGTGCGAACCCGCAAGCGGGCGCTGGCCCGGCTGGTGGAAATGCTGGACAGCCTGGGGCCGCTGGAACAGGCGGCGTTGCTGCACACCGGCGCGCCGGAACAGGCCGAAGCGTTTCGGCAGCAGGTGGCGCATCTGCTGCCCCCCGGCAACGTTCCGGCGGTAGAGGCCACACCGGTGATTGGCACCCACGTTGGGCCGGGCATCGCCGGGTTTGTAGTGGTCCAACAAGAATAAAGAAAGTGATTTTTGAAGATGGAAACATATCTTTTGGCCGGATTGGTCATTTGGGGATTGGTGACGCTGTTGTGGCTTGCCAGCCTGATTCTGCGCGATGCCAGCATCGTTGATCCCTTTTGGGGCACCGGATTTGTCATCACAGCGTGGGTTTACTTCAGCCAGGCCGCCGACCTGACATCGTTCCGACCGTGGCTGGTAACCATGCTGGTGACGGTCTGGGGGTTGCGGCTCTCGCTGCATTTGCTGGCGCGCAACTGGGGCAAAGGCGAGGATTATCGCTACCAGGAGTTCCGGCGCAACGGCGGCCCGGCGTGGTGGTGGCAGAGTTACTTCAAGGTGTTCATTTTGCAGGGCGTTATTATGTGGATTGTCTCCGCGCCGCTGCTGGTGGCGCAAAGCGGCGGCCCGGCCGGGCTGACCCCGCTCGATTATCTGGGCGTGGCGGTGTGGGCCATCGGCTTTTATTTTGAGGCCGCCGGCGATTTCCAACTGGCGCGCTTCAAGGCCAATCCGGCCAACAAAGGCAAACTGCTGACCAGCGGCGTGTGGCGCTACACCCGTCACCCCAACTATTTTGGCGATGCCGCCCAGTGGTGGG
>RFJF01000878.1 GCA_003695455.1 Chloroflexota bacterium | reverse complement strand
GTGCTGTACAGGGTGGGGACCACGGTAGACGGCCCCAAACTGTCATCAACGGGCAGCGGAATCTCGCCCAGTCGAGCTAACAAAGCGGCCGCGCCAAAATGGGGATTCACGCCAAGGTGGGGCGTGCTGGCATGGGCTGACCGGCCCAAAAATTCTACCTGCAATTCAACCCGGCCCCGATGGCCGCGCCGCAGGGTGTTGTGGCTGGGTTCGCCGCAAATTGCCACGTTGGCCCCCAGGTGGGTGGTTAGAAACTGCGACCCCAGCCCGCCAATTTCTTCCATAACGGCCACGGTTACAAAAATATTGCCGGCCGGTTTTTGCGGTAAATTTTTGGATATTGCCGCCGCGTAAATCATGCAGGCTACCGGCCCTTTCATATCTACCGAGCCGCGCCCCCACAATTGATCGCCCACAATTTTGGCCTCAAATGGGGGATGAGGCCAATTTTCTGCGGCGCCCGCATCTACGTGGTCCATGTGTCCGTTCAAAATTAACGCTGGTCCGGGGCCGCCGTTTACCACGCCAATGACGTTGCCGGCCTGGTCTACCCACACATCGTCAAAATTCAGGCGCTGCATTTCTTGTTGTACCCGCGCTGCCATCTGCTCTTCATGGCCGGAGAGGCTGGGAATGGCAATCATTTCCTGGGTAAACTGAACCATTGCCGCATGTGATTGGCGGGCTGCTGCCCGCAGATGTTCTACAGATTGGGTCATGCCGGTTTCCTTTGTGTTCAGATAAAAAAACAGTGTTACCCGGCGGCGGGAAACACTGCCTGCACTAAATTTTGTATCTTTGGATTGGCAAAAAATCAGGTTTTAACGGGATGGCTCAGTGCGTACTTGAGTGCATCTACGTTTGTAAAGGCATCATCTTTTTGAGACAGGGCAGAAATTGAGATTCGCATGAACGGCACTTTTTCTTTTTCTCCGTCCTTGCCGCCGCGCCGAACGTAGCCTGCCTCGCGGTCATGGATGGGGTAAAAGTAGTTCATGGCCTGTTTCAAACGTTCTTCAATTTGCGCGCTCAACTCTGTGCTTTTGCCGGGAACGGTGATAATGACAAATTGATTTTCTGCGGGGTGCCCCACAAAATCATCAATGGTGCCCAGTTCATCAATGGCGCTGGTCAGCGTCAGGGCAATGGCACGGAGTACATCGTCGCGGGCTACAAACCCGTAAATTTCGTTAAATTTGTCAAGTTCAATAATGTTGATGCCCAGCACTGCCCAGCTTTCCCGTTCGAGCATTAAACTGAGCCGGTCGGTGGTGAGTTTTTCTCCGGGCAGGCCGGTTACCGGGTTGTTCTGGCTGCCGGCGCGGCGCAGTGCATTGCGCACCCGCAATCGTAGTTCCTGCACATCAAACGGTTTGGTAATGTAATCAATGGCGCCCGGTTTGAGGCCGGCAATCCGGTCATCGCGCTCGCGGCGCTCGGTGACAAATATTACGGGTACCCGGCTGGTGCGCACGTCAGCCTGCAACGCCTGCCCCACTTCAAAGCCGTCTTTATCAGGCAGGCGAACATCCAGCAGGATTAAATCCGGGTTTGCAGCCCGACATTTGGCTAACCCGGTTTTTCCATTGTGTGCAATAATCACACGATACCCTTGTGCTTCAAAGTAGACCCGGAGCATTTCAGCCGTATCCAGATCATCTTCAACAATAAGCAGGGTATGTTTCATATTTTTCTGTCCCCGTGGGGCAGTGGCTAACAGAGGTCAGCTAAACGTCTGGTTCTCTAGCGATTAATTGAGAGGTTCTTTGTAAATGTGGAATACACAGTTTTCATCGCCGTTAGCGTGGCATTCTACTTCTTCAACTTTAAAGTCTTTGCCGCCACTAACCCAGCGCAGCCCCTCTTGCAAAATACCGACTGCACCATAGCAAATATTACGATCACTTTTGCGTCCCCAACAAACCGGACACCTGTAAATTGTGTACACAAAATGGTCGTCGGCTTCAGTGACATCTGTTTCCTGGTCGCTGAATTTGGTAAAGGTTTCGGCCATTGCCTTGAGGCCGACTTTGACCTTGGTTTGCAACGGGATCACTTTAAAAGCCAATTCGCTGGCGCCAATTACCGATCCAAATTCACTCAAACCCTGGGCAAACGAGGCGCGCCCGGCCCGTAATGCCAGCCCCCGGCCTCCGCGCGGACCGTACATTTCTTCAATTGCCTGACCGATAGCGCCAAAATCTGAAAATTCAAACTCTCGAGCTAAATTATTGGGGGGATAATTTCCAATGAGTTCCGGAACTTTTGCGAGGTTCAGTACAGCTTTGATGCCGTTGGTTCCCATCACCTCTTCCATTGCCATTAAATAAATGCGACCTATCTTGTTTGGATAGTAGTACCCACTTTTTTCGGCCACTAGATTTACCTCCAGGGTAAGGTTTGCGGAGAAGGGTCTGCCGGTTTACTTCTTTTTTGAAAGATGCAATCTGCGTGTGGTTATTTTCTGAGGCGCCAAAATGTGCCTACATAAAGTTGCTTAAGTATACCCCATACCGCCAAAAAATGTCAACTGAACAGAAGTTTCAAACTTTTTTGAGAGACCATTAACAAGCGCCCTGATTCCGGTTTGTGTGATTCAGGGCGCTTGTCCTGCAAATTATAAAAATCAGCAACAGTTACACAAAAATCGCCTCAAACGATTTGCGGTCCAGCGTTTCTTCCTGGAGCAATCGTTCGGCAATTTCTTCTAACTTGAGTCTGTTTTCTTTTAGAATTCTGGCGGCATTGGAGTATGCGCTTTCAACAATACGCCGCACTTCGCGGTCAATCTGACGGGCAATTTCTTCGCTGTAATTGCGCTGCTCGCCAATCTCTTTGCCCAAAAAGACCATTTCATCTTTTTCACCAAACATCAGCGGGCCAAGTTTTTCGCTCATGCCGTAGCGGGTGACCATGGCCCGGGCCATTTTTGTGGCCCGTTCCAAATCGTTGCTGGCGCCGGTGGTGGCTTCTTCAAACACCAGTTCCTCGGCAACCCGGCCGCCCATCAGCGCGGCCAAATCGGCTTCAAATTTACTTTGATTTTTCAGGTAGCGGTCGTCATTGGGCAACGACAGGGTGTAGCCGCCGGCCATGCCCCGTGCTGTAATGCTCACTTTGTGGACCGGGTCGCAATCTGGAATCATGGTCATGACCAGCGCGTGGCCGGCTTCATGGTAGGCAATAATTTTGCGTTCTTTCTCAGGAATAACCCGGCTTTTGCGTTCCGGCCCGGCAATCACCTTTTCAATGGCTTCCTGAAAATCCTGCATGAAAATCTGTTTCTGGTTGCGCCGGGCGGCCAGAATGGCTGCTTCGTTGACCATATTCTCAATATCCGCGCCCACAAAACCAGGGGTTTGCTTGGCAATAACCGGAATATCAATATCGTGGGCCAACGGTTTGCCCCGCACGTGAATTTCAAGAATCTGTTCGCGGCCTTTGCGGTCCGGGCGATCCAGCACCACCCGCCGGTCAAAGCGTCCGGGACGCAACAGCGCCGGGTCCAGAATATCGGGCCGGTTGGTGGCGGCTACCACAATAACGTTGGTGTCGGTGTCAAAGCCGTCCATTTCAACCAGAATCTGGTTCAGGGTTTGCTCGCGCTCGTCGTGGCTGCCGCCCAGCCCCGCCCCGCGATGCCGCCCCACGGCGTCAATTTCGTCCATAAAAATGATGCAGGGGCTGTTGCGTTTGGCCTGGTCAAACAGGTCCCGCACGCGGCTGGCGCCTACACCCACAAACATTTCCACAAATTCAGAACCAGAGATACTGAAAAACGGCACGCCGGCCTCGCCGGCAATGGCTTTGGCGGTAAGGGTTTTGCCGCAGCCGGG
>RFJF01000877.1 GCA_003695455.1 Chloroflexota bacterium | reverse complement strand
TCCGGCTGCTCAGCGCCTCGGCCTCAGCCGGCAGCAGGCCAAAGACATCTTCCAGATAATTCAAAATAAACGTGCGCACAGAAATGGCCGCCGACCAAAACAGGATGCGGTTGAGCATCCACCACAAAAAAGCAGGCGGTGATTTCCGCACCCCGGAAATCATCCGCGCCAGGGCGTTTTGCCCAGCCTGCGGGCTGCTGCTGGCGGTCAGCACCGGCCGGCCGTGGATAACTGCCAGCGTGACGGCCAAAATTACAAAAAAGAGCAGGCTGGTTACCAGCGGCGAAGCCCACACATTTCCCTGTGACAAAAAATACCCCACCACGGCAATGCCCGCCACCACGCCCGTCAGTTCCAGCACCGTTTTGGCGCCGGCGGCTGTGCCGTGCTGAAATACGGGAATGTGGTCGGGAATGAGCGCCTGCCACGCCGCTTGAGTGGTGTTGGCAAACATTGACATAAGCACGGTGCCAAGAATCAGCAGCCACAGGCTGTCTGCCAGCACAATCAGCGCCAGCGCAAAACTCAGCCCCACCACGCCCGCCGCCAGATACGGCGCGCGCTTGCCCCACCGGCTGCGGGTGTGGTCGCTCCACTGGCCCACCAGCGGCTGTACCATCAGCGCCGTTAACAACGCCAAAATGGTGATGAATCCCAGCAGCGTGTTTTTCATGCTTGGCGGGGCCAGCAAGCGTACCTTCTCGCTGAAAATAAACGGGTCCAGCGTGGCGGCATTAAACCCGATGGCCAGTCCAAACAGACCCACGCCAATCATTAACGGCAGGCTTGCCCGCTTTCTCCGGTCAGCGGTGGCAGAATTTGAGTTGTGTGGCGTGTTTTCACTGAGCGTGGCGATGCGTGTATCTCCCTTCCGGCTGGTAGCCGGCCCGCATTGTAACACAGATCGAACCAAACTCAATCTTACCGGATTGAGACGGGTGCGTTCAGTGAGATAACTTACCCCCATCAAAATGCTTGGCTACATGCCCGCGCCAATGTATAATGTCAGCAAAATTGCAATTCCAGTCAAAAGGGGCAATCCATGCCTGTTGTAAAAAAAATTCGGAACGTACTGATATTGGGCCTCATTCTTCTTCAACTTGTGGCCCCGGTTGTCATGGCCCAGCGCGGCGGCGAGGTGCTGGTGATTGATGTGGACGGCCCGGTTACGCCGGTGATGCACAGTTTTATTGAACGGGCCATTATTGAAGCCGATGCCCGCAACGCCGAGGCGCTCATCATCCGGCTGAACACCCCCGGCGGCAGCGTAGATTTAACCCGGCGCATCATCCAGACTATGATTTCTGCCGATGTGCCGGTGGTGGTGTACGTCTGGCCGCCCGGCGGTTTTGCGGCGTCGGCGGGCACGTTTATTACGCTGGCCGGTCACGTGGCAGCCATGGCCCCCAACACCAGCATCGGTGCAGCCAGCCCCATAGACGGCAGCGGCGGCGAAATTGACGAAACCCTGCGCGCCAAAATTGAAAATATTCTGGCCGCCGACATGCGCAACCTGGCCGACCGGCGCGGTGAGGCCGCAGCAAAGTGGGCGCAAGATGCCGTAACCGACGCCAAAGCTGCCAACGCGCAAGAGGCGCTGGAGTTGGGAGTGGTTGATTTTGTGGCCAATGACCTGGACGATTTGCTGCAACAGATGGACGGTTTTACCGTGCAGGTGAACGGCGACCCGGTGACGCTTTCTACCGCCAACGCCCGCGTCAGTTTTATGGAATCAACCACGCTGGAGCAGTTGCTGGGCATCATCTCAAATCCCACCATCGCTCTGCTGCTTATTTCGATTGGCAGTCTGGCCATTGTTTATGAAATTATCAACCCCGGCGGTTACATCAGCGGGATTATCGGCGTGATTTTGCTGCTGGTGGGCTTTTTTGCCATCGGCCAACTGCCGGTAAACTACGCCGGGTTGGCGCTGGTGCTGCTGGCCTTTGGCCTGTTCATCGCCGAGCTGTTTACGCCCACGTTTGGCGCGCTGACCGCCACCGGCGTGGCCGCCTTTATTTTGGGGGCGCTGATTCTGTTCAACACCAGCGAATTTGCCTACGAAATCCCCGTGTCGTCAATTATCGGCATTGCCCTGAGTTTGGCGGTCATTATGGCTTTTGGGCTGCGCAAAATAACCCAGGCCATGCACCACCAACCCGTTACCGGCCAGGAGGCCCTGCTGGGCAGTATAGGCACCGTTAAGGTGTCGCTGAACCCGGACGGCACGGTCTTTATCTGGGGCGAACGGTGGCAGGCCGCCAGCGAAGACGGCCAGCCCATCCCGGAAGGCGCAAAAGTAAAAGTTACCAAAATCAATGGCTTCCATTTGACCGTTGCCAAAGTTGAATAGCAAATTGTTTGACAAACTTTTTTGCTGCCCCTATCATGACCGCCACAATTCCCGCAGGAGGTTTTCCCCATGGCGATTAGCCGCCAGGATGTACTCACCATTGCCAAACTGGCAAGACTCACCCTCACCGAAGATGAAATCAACATGTTTCAGGAGCAGCTTTCTGACGTGCTGGAATATGCCGCCCAACTCCAGACGCTTGACACAACCGGCGTGCCGCCCACAGCCAGCGCCCTGCCGCTGAACAACGTGATGCGCAGCGATGAAGTCGCCCTTTCGTTAGACAACGAAGATGCCCTGGCTAACGCCCCGGATTCCGACGGCCGCAGTTTCCGGGTTAAAGCCGTGCTGGATTGAGGGGGCCGACCGTGAACCTTTTTGAACTGACCATTCATGAAGCACAGCAAAAACTGCGCAACGGCGAAATCACCGCAGTGGAGTTGACTGAAAGCGTGTTGGGCCGCATTGCAAAGATAGATGAGCAGGTGGGCGCGTACATCAGCGTGCAGCCGGAACTGGCGCTGCAAATGGCCCGTTTTGCCGATGAACGCCGTGCCACCGGCGAGGACAACCCCTTGCTGGGAATTCCGCTGGGCATCAAAGATGCCATCATTACCCAGGCTGTGCCCACCACCGCCGGCAGCAAAATTTTGCAGGATTTCCGCCCCCCGTTTGATGCCACCACCGTGCGCAGACTCCGAGAATCCGGTGCGGTGTTTGTGGGCAAAACCAACACCGATGAATTCACCATGGGTGGTTCCACCGAATATTCTGCCTACAAAATAACCCGCAACCCGTGGGACCTTGAGCATGTACCGGGCGGCAGCAGCGGCGGCAGCGCGGCAGCCATGGCCGCCGACGAGGCGCTGGGTACGCTGGGCACAGATACCGGCGGCAGTATCCGGCAGCCGGCGTCGTTTTGCAGCGTGGTGGGGTTAAAACCCACCTACGGGCGGGTCAGCCGCTTTGGCGCCATTGCCCACGGCTCGTCGCTGGACCAGATTGGCCCCATTGCCAAAGATGTAGAGGATGCCGCCATTTTGCTGCAAGCCATTGCCGGCCATGACCCCAAAGATTCCACCACCCTCAACGCGCCTGTGCCTGACTATCCCAAACTCATCAAACAGGGCAATGATTTGGCCGGCGTAAAAATTGGCGTGCCGCAGGAATATTTTATCGAGGGCATGGAGCCGGGTGTGGAACGCGCCGTGCGCGCCGCCATTGACACGCTGGCCCAACTGGGCGCGGAAATTGTGGATGTTTCGCTGCCGCACAGCAAGTACGGCATTGCCACCTACTACCTCATTGCCACCGCCGAGGCTTCCGCCAACCTGTCCCGGTACGATGGCGTGCGCTTTGGTCTGCGCCGCGAAGGTGATGACATGTGGAGCATGTTCAATCAAACCCGTCAGGCCGGTTTTGGCCCGGAAGTGAAACGCCGGATTATGCTGGGAACCTACGCTCTGTCTGCCGGTTACTACGATGCCTACTACCTGAAGGCGCAACAGGTGCGTACCCTGCTGCGCCGCGATTTTGAGCAGGCATTTGAGCAGGTTGATGTAATGGTGGCGCCGGTATCGCCCACAACGGCCTTTAAACTGGGAGAAAAAACCAACGACCCCCTGCAAATGTATTTGAGCGATATTCTGACCGTTACCCTGAATTTGGCCGGCGTATGCGGTATTTC
>RFJF01000876.1 GCA_003695455.1 Chloroflexota bacterium | reverse complement strand
TTGACGCGGGCCACCAGTTCGCGGGGGTTGTAGGGCTTGGTCATGTAATCGTCTGCGCCCAGCTCAAGCCCCACAATTTTGTCCACGTCGTCGTCGCGGGCGGTCAGCATAATGATGGGAACCGGGCTTTTGGCCCGAATGCGCTTGCACACCTCCCAACCGTCCAGTTCGGGCAGCATCAAATCGAGTACAATCAGCGCCGGGTTGAGCTGCTCAAACTTGACCAGCGCCTCGATGCCGTCGACGGCGGATTCCACGCTGAAACCCTCGTTTTCAAGGTACAGTCGCCCCAGTTCGATGATGTTGGGTTCGTCATCTACAATTAAAATGGTGTTGCTTTTGTTTGTCACAGCTTGGCCCCCAAATCAACTAAAACGGCAGCGGTTCGCCCTCGGTGGCGGTGTGTTCGGCAAAGATGGTTTGCAGGCGGCGAGTGACCGGCCCGGCGGCTCCCTGGCCGATTTGCCGGCCGTCCACTTCAATTACCGGCGAAAGTTCGCCCATGGTGCCGGTGGTGAACATTTCATCGCTGGTGTAGACTTCGGCAATGGAGAGGTTGCGCTCGGTGACGGTGAAACCGGCGGCGCGGCCCAGCTCGATAATTTTGCCGCGGGTGATACCGGGCAGGCAGCTATCGGCGTGCGGGGTGAGTATTTGGCCCCGTTTGACCAGAAAAATGTTGGTGGCGTTGGTTTCTGACACGTAGCCAAAAATATCCAGCATTACGGCGTCATCCACGCCGGCCACGTTGGCCTCTATTTTTGCCAGAATGTTGTTGATGAGGTTGTTGTGATGAATTTTGGAATCGATGCACATAGGCGGATTGCGCCGGATAGAGGAGGTAATCAGCCGGATGCCGGCGGCGTTGTCGTACACGGGCGGTTTCCACTCGGCCAGCACAATCAGGGTGGGGCCGTACCGGTTAAAATGGGGACTCATCCCGGAGGTGACTTTTTTGCCGCGGGTGAGCGTGAGCCGCATGTGAACGCCGTCTCGCATGGCGTTGGCTTGCAGGGTTTCAAAAATGGCCGCTTTCACGGCGTCGCGGCCGGGGATTTGGGAAAAGGCCATTGCTTTGGCGGAATCCAGCAGGCGGTTCAGGTGTTCATCCAGCGCAAAAATGCGGCCGTTGTATACGCGCAGGCCCTCCCACACGGCGTCGCCGCCCTGCACCACGCTGTCAAACACCGAAACTTTGGCCTGCTCGCGGGGCAGCAGTTCGCCATTGACGTAAACCAGAATGTTTTCATTTTTGGGGTTGGGTAGTTGTACGGTCATTTTTTCCTCAATTATCAAATTTGCATCATTTGCCGGCCCGGATAACGTGGGGCAAAAGCTGTTCGTACACGGGTTGGCACTCGGCCAGCAGGGGGCGGAGTTCGTCCGGGAACGGCTCGGTTTTGGGGCGGTAGGGCTGGAAGCCGGTGGATTTGTGCAGATTGTGGTACCAGTATTTGGCCCAGACGCCGTCCTCCGGTTTGGGGCCGGGCGGCCAGCTCAACATGGCCTCATCAAACGGAATGTCAATGTGAGCGCAAAGTTGGCGCAGCACGCCGGGCGGGTCCAGCAGCAGTTCTCTGGATTCCAGAATGGGCGGGTTTTGCCCCAGCGATTTGAGCCGTTCCAGCAGGTCAAGCTGCCCGCCAAAGCCGGTATCGCGCAGAATGGGCAGCCGGCCCAGCCCCTTTTGCAGCGAGGGCAGCATTTCAACCGGGTTGCGGGTGAGCAGAATGTTGACCGTGTGCTCCAGAAAATCCAGGTTGAGGTCAACCAGGTGATGGGTCATATTTTTAAAGAAAACAATGGGCCGGTCGTAGGGGGCCAGGATAACGTTGCGGGTCACGCGGTCGCCGTTGCAATCCATGGCGGCCATTACTTCCTGCTCGCCGGGGTGTTGGGCGTTGACCACGCGCAGGTAGTGGCCGTAGTGGGGTTCGTCAAAGGCGTAAGTATCGGCGCGTTGGGCAAACGAGTACATCAACGCGGTGGAAATATTGCGCGGGCTGGACCACAGGCAAATGCGAACCACGCCGTTGTATTTGTGGGCCATCAGTCATCACCTGCCGGTTGTGCTCTAACCTGGCGCTCTTCGCAATTGTGGCACAACGGAAAAGTGAGCCACGCGCCGGGCGCCTGGTCCGGCGCCGGAATGATGATGGCCTCGGTGGCCGGGCCGTTGCATAAAATGCAGGGCAGCGCCGGTTCAAGGTTGATGAGCGCCATTTTGTGCGATTTTTCCCGCTTGTACGGGATGAGTTCTTTGGCAACTATCTGGTATTTTTGCGGTAAATTACTGGTCATTCGCAGCTCCTCACATAGAAAAGGATAAAGGTGGAAGGCGAAAGGATGAAGGCAGACGGTAAACGGCAGTGAGGGGGGGCCGGACTGCCCTGCTACTCTGTTACCTGCTACTTTTCATCTTTGCGTCCGGCAACATTGTAGCATAT
>RFJF01000875.1 GCA_003695455.1 Chloroflexota bacterium | reverse complement strand
CGGAACCGGGTTGGGGCTGGCACTGGTACGGCGTATGGCAGAAATGCACGGCGGCAGCGTTACACTGCAAAGCGAAGTGGACCACGGCAGCCGGTTCACTATTTCGCTGCCATGGCAGGCAGAACCCCAAACCGCAGCTTCAACCCCGGCCGAAAATGTCGATTCCGTAGCCGGGCGTGCCATTCGCCGGGCGCTGATTGTCGAGGATTCGCCGGTGGTGGCAGATCAATATCAGCGTTATTTTGCGGAATTTGGCGTAGAAGCCCACGTGTGCAAGCGGGCCAAAAACGCCACGGCAACGGCAAAAACCATGCGGCCCGATGTCATCATTCTGGATATCATGCTGCCCGACCGGCCCGGCTGGCAAATTTTAAAAGAACTCAAACAAAACACGGCCACCCAACAAATTCCGGTCATCGTGGCCTCGGTGCTGGATGAAAGTGCGCTCGGTTCAAAACTGGGCGCCGCAGAATATCTGGTAAAACCGATTTCCCGGCAGCAGTTGCAGCAAACGTTAGAACAGGTCTGCGGGGTTCAGTTATCGCCACTGTCGCCCCTCCCAACGCCAAACCCGCCGCTCTCGCCCAACGGACACACCGCCGGCTCGGCGCCGGATGAAAAGGCCCGGCCGTTGATTTTGCTGGCAGAAGATAACGAATTGAACTTGAACACGCTGTCAGATTATTTACTCAACAGTGGCTACCGGGTGGTTAGCGCCAGAAACGGCGCCGAAGCCATTGAACGGGCTAAAGAAGAAACCCCAAACCTCATTTTGATGGATATTCAGATGCCAATAATGGATGGATTTGAGGCCATGCAGCGGCTCAAAGCTAACGCCCGGTTTGCAAAAATACCCATTATTGCGCTCACAGCATTGGCCATGCCCGGTGACCGGGAAAAATGTTTGGCCGCCGGCGCCAATGAATATATGAGCAAACCCATCAGTTTGAAAGGGTTGGCCCAGATGATTCAGACGCAATTGCGTAACGTCTCGGCAGAAAGGGAATTTAATCATGGCTGACCAACAACCAATAGTTCTAATTGTAGATGACGAACCGCTGGGCAGAGACAGCCTTGAGAGCCTGCTTTTTAACCAGGGCTACGCGCTGGAGTTTGCGGCTAACGGCGCAGAAGCGCTGGCCAAGGCTGCGCAGGTCATCCCCGATATTATTTTGCTGGACGTGATGATGCCCGACATGGACGGTTTTGAAGTGTGCCGCCGCCTGCGCGACGACCCCGTGCTGGCCGATGTACCGGTGGTGCTGGTCACGGCGCTGGATGACCGGGACTCGCGGTTGGCGGGCATTGAAGCCGGCGCGGACGATTTTGTGACCAAACCGTTTGACCGGGCCGAACTGCGCACACGTGTGAGCACTATCACCCGGCTCAATCGTTTCAGGCGGATGCTGGCCGAACGCTCGAAATTTGAGTGGGTGGTTGAACAGGCCGAGGACGGCTACCTGATTACCGACGAAGCCGGGAAAATTCACTACGCAAATCACAAGGCGCGCCTGTATTTGGGGCTGCCGGCCAACAACGAAACCCCCGTTGAAGAAACGTTTCACCAACTCATCAGAAAACAGTACAACGCCGAGCCGCAATCTGCCTGGGCTATTTGGCCCGATGAGTCCAATACCAAGACTCCGCGCTACCTGGTGCGCCCGGAAAGTGAGGCATCTCAACCATTCTGGCTGCAGGTGAGCACACTCCAGCTCAATGCATCGGCCAATCCACTGGTTACTGTGCCGTGGCTGGTGCAATTACGGGACGTTACCGACCAGATGGCGGCCAAAACAGACCGCTGGAATTTCCACGCGATGTTGCTCCACAAATTCAGAACCCCGCTCATTCCAATGGTCACCGGGCTGGACCTGCTCAACCAATACATTGATGACATGCCACGGGAAGAAATTCGGCAAATTGTCAGCAGGGCGTTATTAGGGGCTGACCGCCTGCAAAACTCCATTGAAGATGTTTTACGGTTTATCTACCTTTCCAGTGAAATGCGGGTTGAAAAAGACTTTAGGATGGACAAATTCAGGTCATTGATTACCCAAATTTGTCACGAGCTTGAAATGGAAAACGTTAAAATTTTGCTTGATGAACGGCTGGAAACACCCGATATTATTTTAAACCTGGCCGGCAATTCCATCGAACTCATTTTGCGCGAACTGCTGCAAAACACCAAAAAATTTCACCCGAATCACAAGCCGGCAGTAACAGTTTCTGTATCGCCATCGCGGTTCAGCCCGGCCATTGTGCTGCAGGTTGCAGATGACGGCATCACGCTTTCTTCTGAACAACTGGCCCAGGTCTGGACTCCCTACTATCAGGGAGAAAAGTATTTTACCGGCGAATCTGCGGGAATGGGGCTGGGGCTGTCGGTGGTGGCGTCTACCGTATGGAACGCCGGTGGTTCCGCCAGAATTTACAATCAAACCCCGGGGCCGGGGGTTGTCGTTGAGCTGACAATTCCCATTATCCATGCCAAACAACCGGCAACGGCCTAGCCGGCAGTACAACACCGGCACAAAGCAAACCTGCCCGGAAAATGCTACGGAGAACACAGATGAAACAACAATCCACCGTCAAAAAAACCAACATCTGGCTAATTTTACTGGCTCTGGCCGCGTTTGCGGCATTTGGGTGCAGTATGGGCACGCCGCTCACATTGCAACAAAAAGTGAGAATGTTCTTTTACGAAAATCAAACCGATGCCGGCCCAATGTTTGCAGACTGGGCAGAGGAAAACCTGAAGGAATATTCCAATCGAACTATTCAGGATGCGTTGTATGAAGAAGGTAAATATCACGCCGACCTGGGACACCCCAATGCCATTGCCGTGATTAGCCGGGCCGCACGCGATTGGGCCGCGGCACACAATCTGCGTTACAAAGAAAAAGATTGGCTGGCTTTGCAAAAGCAGGCTTTTGACAATATGCGCCCCAACCCCGGAGAATTGCAAATCTGGCCCAAGTAACTGAATCCGCAAACTGCTGCTCAACCCAAACCACAAAAAAACGGGGCCGGCGTTATTTGCCGGCCCCGTTTCTGTCAGGCAACGGTGGCAAGG
>RFJF01000874.1 GCA_003695455.1 Chloroflexota bacterium | reverse complement strand
CAACAAATCTTTTCGGAAGCTCAAATTTAGGCCGGAATTTCCCCAAAATTTGAGTGGCCTGACTTCAAAACAGCTTCCAGGAAGGTGAATTTGCCAGGTTGTATGGTAGTAAATGCCGAGACTCAACCCACGGGTAAGCCTCGGCGTTTTTTATGTTGCGGTCAGCTAGCCCAACTCACCCTGAGCGTGGCGGTAGCGCAGCACCTTTTTATCAAACTTACCCACGCTGGTTTTGGGAATTTCTTCTACAAACACGTACTCATCCGGCAGCCAGAATTTGGCAAAATTGGGCGCCAGGTGAGCGTTCAACTCATCGGCAGTTAATTCACCGGCATCCGGTGCAGGAACCACCACCGCCAGGGGGCGCTCCTGCCACTGGTCGTCAGGAATGGCAATGACGGCGGCTTCCATGACGCCGGGGTGAGCCATCAGCGCATTTTCCAGCGCCACGCTGGAAATCCACTCGCCGCCGCTTTTGACCAGGTCTTTGGTGCGGTCTGTAATTTGCATATACCCGTCTTCGCTGAGTGTTGCCACATCGCCGGTGCGGAACCAGCCGTCGGCGGTGAAGCTATCCGGAGTGGGGTCTACCCTGAAATATTGGCGGGCAATCCACGGCCCCCGAACCTGCACCTCGCCCATGGTTGCGCCGTCCCACGGCAATTCTTCGCCGGCATCGTTGGTGATTCGCATTTCAACGCCGGCTACCACATACCCCTGTTTGGCTTTGACATCCCACTTTTGGTGGTTGGGCAACTGCTGGTGGTGGTCTTGCAACTGGCAAACCGTGCCCACCGGCGACATTTCGGTCATGCCCCAGGCGTGGAGTACATTCACCCCCAGTTGTTCCTCGTAGGCTTCAATCAGGCTGCGCGGCATAGCCGAGCCGCCAACCACCAGCGCCCGCACGTGAGAAATATCGCGCGGGTTGGCTTTGAGTTCGTGGTAGAGGGCGTTCCAGATACTGGGTACGCCCGCCGGCACGGTCACTTTTTCTTCGTCAATTAGTTGGGCCAGCGGAGCCGGTTTCAGGTGCGGGCCGGGCATCACCAGTTCGGCGCCGCTGAGGGCGCAGGCGTAGGGAAGGCCCCAGGCCATGGCGTGAAACTGCGGCACCACGGGCAAAACAATATCGCGGCTGCTCAAATCCAGCGCGTTGGGGTGGCACTCGCCAATGGTGTGCAAATACATGGAGCGGTGGCTGTACAGTACGCCTTTGGGGTTGCCGGTGGTGCCGCTGGTGTAGCACAGCCCCATGGCCGTGTTTTCGTCGGTAACGGCCCACTCAAAGTCATCGTCCACATCGGCCATTAAATCTTCATACATTACCGTGTTGGGCAGTTTGGATTCAACGCCGGGCGGCACGTTGAACAGCACGTAATGTTCAACGGTTTCAATTTTATCGGCCACGCGCTCAAACAGCGGCAGCAGCGTACCGTCAATGAACACAACCTTGTCTTCGGCGTGATTGACCACGTAGGTCAACTGGTCCGGAAACAGACGGATATTCAGCGTGTGGCATACGGCGCCGGCTCCCGGTATGGCATAGTACAATTCAAGGTGCTGATAATTGTTCCAGGCAAAAGTGCCCACCCGGTCACCGGGGTTAACGCCCAGTTTGCGCAGCACGTTAGCTAACCGTTTGACGCGGCTGTACAGGTCGGCGTAGGTGTAGCGGTGCATCGAGCCGTCAATTTGTTTGGTGCTGATTCGCTTGTGCGGATAAATCCGGTTGGCGTGCTCCAGAATCCGGTCCAGCGTCAGCGGATAATTCATCATCAAACCTTGCATTGTTCTACTCCTTTGTATTGTCTATTTTTTTGTCGGTGTAAATCCGGGGGGGATTGGTGACACAATGTGCCGGTGATGTGCTGCTCAGAATTATAAGTTATATTTATGGGATGTCAACCGCCGGATTTGTTTGTGCATCACGCCGGGTTGTGGTAAAACGGAGGTACGAATTCAAGTTGCTGATTTCAGATGAGCCATCGATTTTTTATTCCCGCCAGTTGCATAACCCCGCCCACCGTCACCTTGCCCGCCGACGCGGCCCGGCAGGTGCGCACTGTGTTGCGTATGCGGCCCGGCCAAATTATTATGGCGCTTGATAATTCCGGTATGGAATTTCAGGTGGAACTGACGCAGGTAGACAAAGCTGCGGTGTGCGGCCAAATTGTGGCCCGGCAACCGGCGCCCGCCGAACCCACCGTGCAGCTCTGGCTGTATCAGGCCGTACTCAAAGCCCAAAAATTTGAGTGGATTCTGCAAAAAGGCACCGAATTGGGGGTGGCGCGCTTTGTGCCCGTCATCACCGAGCGGGCAGTTGTGCGCAACCCGGCGGCACTGGATAAAAAACGGGAACGATGGCGGCACATCATCCGCGAGGCCGCCGAGCAGAGTGGCCGCGGCCACCTGCCGGAGCTTTTGCCGGCGATGCCGCTGGCAGACGCGCTGGCCGAATCGGCCGGGTGTGACCGGCGGCTGATGCCGTGGGAAGAGGCATCGCGCAGCAACACGCTGCAAAACGCCCTGACCGGCGCGCCGGTCAGCACAATTGCTGTATTTATTGGCCCGGAAGGCGGCTTTGCCCCGCCCGAAGCCGCCGCCGCTGAAAGCGCCGGGGTGCAGTTGGTTTCGCTGGGGCCGCGTATTTTGCGCGCCGAAACCGCGGCGCTGGCAGTGTGCGCCACCACAATGTTCGCCTTGCGTCAATGGCACTAAAGTGCTATCTTCATGTGTTGACTCCGGTATTTGCGGAGACTAAAATAGAGGTGCTGAAACTGTACCTCTTTTGCTGATTGAAAATGATTGCAGAGCAAACAGCCATTCTTTATATCGAAGATGAACGCCCCGTGCTGGAACTGGTGCGGCAGGCGTTTAAAATGATGGGGCACACCATTGCCGGAGCCACCTCTGGGCGGCAGGCCATGGAAATTATGCGGCGCTTTACCCCCAAAGTTGTGCTGCTTGATTTAATGATGCCCGATTTTAACGGTTGGGATGTGTACCGCGAAATGAAAAATGATGAACGGCTGGCCGATGTGCCGGTGATTGTGGTTACTGCCAAAGTTCCCAACCGGGGCCGCACCATCATTGATGACTTGCCCCCGGTAGATGATTACATCACCAAACCGTTTGACGTAGAAAAACTCATCCGCTCCGTCGAATCTTTTTTGCAATCCTCGTAACGGCCCCGCCCCCGGAATGCCCTCACTGAATGCCGGCCAAAGCCTGTTGCTCAACCAGCGACTCTGGACGCTGCGCGCCGTGCGCCACCTGCCCAACCGAAACCTGCAACTGGACGCCATTGGCGCGTCTGCGGCTGCGCAGGGCATGACCCGCCGGCTGACCGCCGTGCAGTACGGCCCGCACCTGTTTGTTGCCCAACGGCGCGGCGGGTACTGGCAGGCCCATCTGGAAAGTGACTGGGTTGACGGCGATACCGGCCCCGTTCTCCACTGCCGCCCCGCCTCGGCGCTGGATGTGCTCAACATTCACACCCAGTATCCGGCAGTGGGCCGCTTGAAAAACCGGCTGAGTTGGTCGTTTTCGCGCTCGGCATTGCACGCCCACTGCCCGCGAGCCTACTACTACCACTACTACGCCGCCTGGGAAGGCTGGCAGGCCGATGCCCCGGCCCCGGTTCGGCGGGCCTACCTGCTCAAAAATCTCACCGATATTCCCCGTTGGCGCGGCACGCTGGTTCACGATTTACTCAAATTTGCCCTGTCACGCCTCAAAACCGGCGCTCAGGTTCCCCGCAACCGGTTAATTCAGCAGTTGCACCGCCGTGCCAAAACCGATGTTGCCGCCTCAAAAAGCGGGCGCTACCGCCAACAGCCCAACAAAATAACCGGATTTCAGGAACACTACTACCAAACCGGTGTGCCGGATGCGGCGTGGGCGCAGGCGGTTGCGCAGGCCGAACAGTTGGCGGACGTTTTTCTGCAATCGCCGCTGTACGCCCGGCTGCTGGGCCGGCCCCGGGAATCGTTTCTCAACATCGAGGAACTGCAATCGTTTGAAATTGCCGGGGTCACGGTGTGGGTGCAAATGGATTTGGCCCGCCGCGAAGACAACCGGATTATTTTGTACGACTGGAAAACCGGCCAGATTGATGAATCGGCGGTGCGGCGGCAGTTGGGTGTGTACGCCCTGTTTATGCAGGCCGAACATCCGGCGTGGGTGGTGCAGCCGGTGAGGGGTGTGGTGTTTGCCCTCTCTGAAAACCGGACGCTGGAGTTTGAGTTTGACGGGGAAGCCCTGCGGAAAATCCGGGCCGGGGTAGAGGCCGACATTGCCCGCCTGCGGGGACTGCTTGGCAAACCGGCGCAAAATCTGGCCGAGCTGCGCCGCTTTCCGATGATTGAAAACGGCGAGGCGTGCCGGGTCTGCCGCTTCAGAGAATTGTGCGGGCGGAATTAACCCTCTTCTTCCGGTTCGGCCAGTTCGCGGGCCAGCAGCAGGTCAACAGTGTTGGTTGCCAGCACCGCAATCAGCGAGACGGTGAGCACCACAAACAGCGCCGGCAATAACGCCGATGCCACAATCAGCGTTCCGCACACCAGTAGCAGCACAAGCATCACCAGCGGGTGACGGCCTACCAGCACGGCGGCGTTTCGCTGGGCCAGCGCGTAGCCCGGTTCCACCAGCCGCGGATAAATAGCCAGCGCGGTCAATTGCAGCACCAGCCACAGGGCAATGAGCGCCACAAAAAACAGTTGCATCACCAGCGCCCACTGCGCCCCAAATCCGGCATAAAACGTCACGTTGAACCACAGTAGCAGCAATACCGCCAGGTTGGCGGCTCCCCAAATGTAAGCCTGTTTCCAGTGTGTGCGGCCGTACCCAAAAAACTTGCCAAATTTAATGCCGCGCCCTTCGGTCACATCGCGGGCGGTAAAAAACAGGGCAAATGTTAAAAACGGGTAGGGAACAATCAGCAGCGCACCCACAAACCAGAGCAGGTTAAAAGCCACCAGCATTAACATTTCGTCCCAGGAATCGATAGCCGATTTTTTGAGAATTTTCCAAATCATGGCTGCTAAACCTCAAAGGGGCAATTGAATTGCGCCGGCAGACGCACGGCGTCCATTCGATTGTAACACGGCTGCCACCGTCCACAAAAAACGGGAGAGCGTTCGCTCTCCCGTCAGGTTTTCTGCGGCGCGCGGCCTGTTTACGGTACGGTCTGCACCTCAAATCCAAATTCCGGTTCAGACACGGCAAACGGCTCCAGGCACACGCTGGATTCATCGCTGAAAATGGACACGCTGCCGGGCGTAGCCCCGGAGGTGACGTAGGCCCGGTTGGTGGTCCGGTCAACGGCCACGCCTTCCGCCGGATTCAACCCTACACTGCGGGCCACCGGCATGGCAAAGTAGCTGTCCCAGCCTTTGGGAATGAGCAGCGCCTGATTAGCCTCGCTGCCGTCATTGGTGCTGGTGGTGGCCCACAAATGACCGCCATCGTTGGATGGGCCAATGCCGGGGTTCACGGCGATGACCCGCAGCGGCACAGGCCGGGCCGGGTTGTTGAATCCGCGGTGGAAGGCCGCCCACCCCAAAAACTGGTCCGGCGTGCCGCTCAAATCGCCAATCACCGACACCCGGTGGCTGTCAATGGAGGCCACGTACACCAGGTTGCGGGTTTCATCTACGGCCACGCCGTAGGGCTGGGTGCTGTCTGTCAGGCCGACAATTTTGCTGACCGCCGCGCCGTCAATCACGGTGACGCTGGTGCCGGACACGTTGCTCACGTAGGTTTTGCCCGTAACCGGGTTGGCCGCCACGTGAGACGGCTCGGCAAAACTGCCGCTCAGTGTTGCCACTACGGCCCGGGTTGAGGCGTTAATCACAGTAACGGTGTTATCGCTGCGGTTGGCTACGTATACCATATTGTTGCCGCTGTTGTGGGCCACGCCCCATGGCCCCGCGCCCACGCCAAT
>RFJF01000873.1 GCA_003695455.1 Chloroflexota bacterium | reverse complement strand
GCCCGACGTGGTGCAAAGTGCATTGCCCCCCGGCACGGTGGGTACCAGTATTGCCGGAATGCCCAACGTGGGCGGTGTGCTGGGTAATGGCGGCCCCAGCCTGGCAGTGATTGTGCTGGCGGCGCTGTTGCTGGTGGCGCTGCCGGTGGCGGGTGTGGTTTGGTCACATCGCAATAACCTGCGAGATTGACTACCCAACCCGGATTGAACAGACACAACAAACGGCGCTCGATTGGAATGAGCGCCGTTTTTATTTTGAAATTGTGCCGGGCAAGCAGATTTACAACTCGCGCAGGTCAACCGGCTCCAGGTCGGGATTGTCATTGGGGTAGCGCCCTTTTTTAGAGAGGTTGACCCAACTGCCGTTCACTTTTACCCTAACCACATCGGCCGTGAAATCTGTGTTGGTCCCCATGCGGTCATCGTTACTCATCAGGCTTGAACCCACGCCGTAAATATCTACCGGCACGCCCAACTCCTCAAACCGCGAGATTTTTTTGGGATTAAAGCCGCCGCTGACCACAATTTTCACATCGTGGCAATAAGCTCTGGCGCGTTCGCACCACGCATCGGGTAAATCCCACTGCTGCCATTCGTTGTCAATGGCCTGCCGCACCTTCCAGCACAAACGGGGATTCACTCCGTTGTCGAGCATTTTATCGCCCAGCGGCGGCACGCTGACATCGCGCATGTTGCTGCTGGTATCCAGCCGCACCCCGTACAGTTTGTACTTTTCGGCTTCTGCCAGGTTACCGGCGTCGGTCAGGGTGCGATACTGTTCAAACATGGCCCGCAACACGGCCAGGCTGGTGCCAACACTATCGTTGCTGAAATCAACCAGCGCAATGCGAGGTTGTTCCGGCGGGCGCACGGCGGCAAAAGCCAGCATGGCCTGTACGGTATCGCCCAAAAAACAGGCAATGGCGGCGTGGGCCACCGTGCCGCCGCCCAGGCCGCCCCACCAGTCGCCCTGCGCGTCTGTGGAGACAATCGAACTGACATGTTGTTGATAATCATGATTAAAGCGGTTCACGCCGATGTCGTAGGCGTAGCCGTCGGCGGCCTGTACTTCGTGGGCGTCAAAACGGGCCGGAAAAAAGAGGACCGGCTTGCCGCGCGCAGCTTCGAGCGTGTTGTACACGTTGGTGGCAATTCGGCTGGCGCGGGCCAGCGCACCGAGGATGGGGGTTTCAAGCAGGGCAAAATCGCGGTAGCGGCCCCGCACGCGGAGTACCGGCTGTACGCGGCGCGGGTCGCCGTTGTAGGTGGTCATCACGCCATCCTGTACGGCCTCAACCCGTAGTTTATCCCAGGTTTCAACAAAGGTGCCGTCATCGGTGAAGAAGCCGGTGCAATGGCGCAACATACTGAGCGCCTTGTCTACCCCGGCAATGAGGGCGCGGGGCTGGCGGCGGGTGAAGAACTGCATTTCTACTTCTATATTGCCGGTGAGCAGGCTGGTGGGGTCAATGCCCAGTTTCTGCAAAACGGGCGACTGGCCGGGAAAGCGGTAGCCACTTTCTGCCAACACCTGAAGCGTTTGGGCAATATTCACAAAATATTTATCGGAATACCAGCCCGTTCGCATCCGTTCGATATCAAGTTTAAAGGTGCTGTTTGAAAGGCGTTTGCCGTTAAAAATTGACATACTTCCGTTACAACCGTCAGCGAGATTTGCGATAGGCGTTACTTGCGTTCGCACTTGACAGTGTAACTTTTTCAGGGGGAACAGGCAAACCGGCAGCTTTAAATATTTCCGGGTCGGTGAGCAATACCGGCGCTAATGTTTGCAAACCGGCGCTCTGAATATTCAGCCCGGTAACAACGGTGGTGGGCGGGCCGTCAAGCCAAACTACGTCATCCACAAAAACGCTGCTGCTCAACTGAGCATCGGTGAGGGCTTTGATTTGCAGGGTAACGGTTTTACCCCGAAAATCGTAGCCGGGGCCAAACAGGGGTACGGCAAATATGCCCCAGCCGGTGGCATCGGGCACGTTGCACAGGTCGTAACCGGTTACCAGCACCCGTACGGCGTCGGCACTGCCGCAGCCGGCCCGGCCGGAGTAGTTTTCGCAAATGAGCATACCGCCAATATCTACCCCAAAAACGTTGAGCGTGTTGGCACTGGCGTAGCGCAAATGGCCGGCCAATGTAAGATCATTGTACTTTGAAGATGCGCACACGGTATCGTACGATTGCAATTTAACAACATGCCCCACGTAATTGCGGTTGGTGGGCACCGTGACCTGCCCTTCGATGTAGGAAATTTCGTTGTCGTCACCGCCCAGCCACACGGCCCAATCCGGCGAGAACGACCCGCCGGAGATGTAGGGTGGCTGAGCCGCCTTGTCATCAAAAAACAGCGGATAATCTTTCAGCGAAAATTCTGTCCAGCTGATCCGGGCGATTTCGCTGTCAAAATCGCCGCCCGGAATAATTTCTGGCGTGGCGGTAGAGGTGGAGGTGGGGGTGAGCGT
>RFJF01000872.1 GCA_003695455.1 Chloroflexota bacterium | reverse complement strand
TCAAATCCTGAAAAGATAGCGGCAGGGTTTGCTCAATAAAATCAAAAATAAAGGCCATTACAGCTTCATCAGCAATAAACGAGGTTGCCACAGCCACCAGAAACACCAACAACGGAAACACAGAAAAAAGGGCATAGTAGGCAATGCTCGATGCCCCCTCGGTGGCATGGGCCGCAAGAAATCGCCGAAAACTATTTAAAATAATGGTGAAAACCCCGCCGCTCCAGCGGTTTGCAATGCTGTAGTACCCCTTCACCTGAGTTGTAAAATAAGATCTCAACACTTTAAAATCACTTTGTGGACGCAACCTGAAACCAGTCTGCCCGTAAAATTGCAATACGGTGTAGATTCTACGTGACACATCTCATTTCTACAAGCTGACCTGTTTTGAATCCTGTGTAATTATGTCGATACCTGCTCGACCTTTTTGGCAACTTCACCTATAATATTCCGGAACGCTGATTACAGATTACCCGGTTCAAAAAATGAAAAATCACTACCAAACATTAGAGCTTCCGTTCAACGCCTCGCCGCGCAGAATCAAGGAACAGTACCGAAAATTAGCCAAACGCTACCACCCTGACCGGGTTACAAACCCCGCCGACAAAGCTGAATTTGCCCGGAAGTTCCGTGAAATCAATCAGGCGTACGAGGCATTATCTGAAATTGTGCAGCGAGCCAACCTCAGCCCCAAAGAACGAAAACTGGATTATTTGTACCAAAAGGGAAATACGCTGGTGGAGCAAAAGGAGTGGGCCGGCGCGCTAACCGTGTTCAATGAAATTGTGGCCATTGACCCGGCGTACCGCGATGCGTTCAGCCGGTTGCGAAACGCCCGCCGCAAGCACAAGCAGTTGGCCGCGCTGTATGCCAAAGCCGATGCCTTGTTTCAGCAGCAGGCGTGGACGCAGGCAATGGCCGGTTTTGGAGAAATTGTGCGCCTGGCTCCCAATTACCGTGATGCAGCCCGCAAATACAGAAAAGCCCAACGCGAACAATTGACCGAAGATTTTACCAACCACCACTAATCGGCCTGCTACACCCCAAAAATATGGGTTAGCACCGTGCTGGCTGCCCCGCCCACACTTTGCAACATGCCAACCTGCGCGTTTTTCACCTGATTGCGCCCGGCCCGGCCCGTGAGTTGCAGCACAATTTCGCAGGTTTGGTACAACGCAGTGGCGCCAATGGGGTGTCCTCGCGCCTTCAGCCCGCCAAAGGTTGCAATGGGAATTGGCCCGCGCAGGCCAATTTTTTTATCGGCGGCCAGCCGCCAGCCCTCGCCCGGACTTGCAAACCCCACCGCCTCAAGCAACAGGCAGGCCATAATACTGAACGCATCGTGAACTTCAAACAGGTCAATGTCATTGCGGTTGACGTTTGCTTTGCGAAAGGCATCGTGGGCCGAGTGCGCCGCCGCATACAACGTGAGCGGGTCGGGCCGGTCATCAATCCGGAACCAGTCAGTAGCCACGCTTGAGCCGAGGATGCGCACGGGGTGGTCGCTGTAGGCGCGGGCTTCGTTGCTGCGGGTCAGCAGCACGGCAGCGGCACCGTCGCATACCGGCGAGGCATCGTGCAGGCGCAGCGGCGGGGTAATCACCGGTGATGAGCGGATGGTGCTGTCAAACACGCGCTTATCTTTGAACAGGGCGTTGGGGTTGGTGCGGGCGTTGCGGTGCGCGTTCAGTGAAAATGCGTTGAAGGCATTCACGTCTACCCCGTATCTATCCATATACATTTGCATCAGGCGGGCATTTTGGCTGAGCAACGTGGCCCCCAGCGCGGTTTCTGTTTTGGCATCCAGCGCCTTGGCCAGGGCCGGCGTGTGCAACCCCCCGCTCATTTTTTCTACGCCCACGGCTACTGCCAGCCGGGATTCGCCGCTGGCAACAGCAAAGTAAGCCATGCGCAGAGCCGCAGCGCCGGTGGCGGTGGCGGCCCGCACCTGCAACGCCTCGATGCCCCGCAACCCGGCGGCGCTGGCAATGAGGGTGCCAATGTGTTTTTGATTTTGCAGCTCGTCGGCCAGCATATTTCCGGCAAACAGCGCATCAATCCGATCCACACTGGCATCTTCCATAGCCAGTTTCACCACGTCTGCGCCCATTGATTTGAGGGGCCGGCTGCACACCTTTTCCACAGGAATTTGCCCGATGCCCACAATACTCACCCCACGTAACGGATCGCCGGCTACCATTTCAGCGCCTCCTCAAAAAACAGATTTCAGACAGAAATTCAGCAGTTGATGTTTCTCTGTTTTATAGTGTATAATCACTGCGCGCTGCTGACAAGCAACGCCGGCAAAATATGCCGGGGCAAATCAACATTGCAACTTTTGGCCCGGCACGGGGTTATATTTGCCGGGGTTGCACGCGCAGCCGTATGTTTACAATCGGGGAGATATCCGGTCGGGGGCCTCTTGGCTGCGCTCAGGGTAACACGCCTGAGACTCCCCCCTGATTTCTGACTCCTGACCCCTAAACCCTATTTTAAGAGGAGAGAATTTGATGCAATCCAAACCATTGACTCTGTATTTTAACCAAACGGTGTGGCGCAGCGTGGCCGCCATTTCTGTATTTGCGGCGCTCACGGCGCTCACGGCACGGATTACTATTCATCTGCCGTTTACGCCGGTGCCCATTACGCTGCAAACACTGGCTGTTGTGCTGGCCGGGCTGGTGCTGGGGGCACGCGGTGGAGCACTTTCGCAACTGGCATATTTGGGGATGATTGTTGTGGGTCTGCCGTTTGATGCCAACGGATTGGGGCCGGCTGCCTTTTTTGGGCCAACCGCCGGATATCTTATCGGCTTTGTGCCGGCGGCGTTTGTGGCCGGCTGGCTGGCCGAACAATTTGCCACCCAAAGCTGGTGGGGTAATTTTGCGGCGGCAGTGGCTGGCGCGCTGACTATTTATCTGGTGGGAGCAAGCTGGCTGGCCGTGATGCTGGGAAGTTGGCAAACAGCGTGGACAGCCGGTGTGGCGCCCTTCATTTTGATTGATTTGGGC
>RFJF01000871.1 GCA_003695455.1 Chloroflexota bacterium | reverse complement strand
GCATTGCTACCTCACATCACCATTTGTAACAACAGTCGCCCGCCCTGAAACACAATCAGCGCGGCCAGCCAGGCAATGGCAAACTGGCCGGTGACGCTGAGCCACATCCATTTTGTGCCCAGTTCCTGCCGCATAGCGGCCACCGTGACCATGCAGGGCGTGTACAGCAGCACAAACACCATAAACGCAAATGCGGCCAGCGCGCCAAAGCCGCCGCTGGTAACGTTGAAGGACGTCTGCACGGTTGCCATCAGATCGGTGGGGGGCGCGTCGTCGGCGGCGTCAAACAGGTTGATGCCCACAATCAGCGGCACGGCCTTGAGCGTGTCGAGCGTGGCTTGGGCAAACCCGCGCCCAATGCCGATGACATCTTCGGCAAAGGTGGTGGTGTTCGCCGCATCGCCGGCGGGTTCGGGGATGTGGTACACCTGCGCGGTGGTACTGACAATGACCTCTTTGGCCACAAAGCCGGAAATCAGCGCCCCGCTGCTTTCCCACGAGCCAAAACCCAGCGGCGCGAAAACGGGCGCCGCCGCCCCGGAAATCAGCCCAAACGCGCTGTCCTCGATGTCTGTGTTGGCAAAGCGGCCGTTGCCGTTCACGGGCGTGGCCATCAAAAACCAGATGATGATGCTGGTTACCAGAATAATGGTCCACGCATTTTTGATGAATGTTGACGTCCGTTCCCACACGTAAAACCAGACGGTTTTCAGGTTGGGCTTGCGGTAGGGCGGCATTTCGATGAGGAAGGGCGTTTCTTCTTTGGCCTTGAACAGCGTCCCTTTGAGAAGAACACCCAGCGCAATTGCCACGGCAATGCCGATTAAATACATGCTGAAGACCACCAGCCCCACGTTGCGCGGAAAGAAAACCGTGGCAAACAACACGTACACCGGCAGGCGCGCGCCGCAGCTCATAAACGGCACCAGCAGGCCGGTCAAAATGCGATCCTTTCGATGTTCCAGCGTGCGGGTGGCGTACAGCCCCGGCACCGAGCAGCCAAAGCCCACCACCATCGGCAGAAAACTTTTGCCGTGTAGCCCCACTTTTTGCATCACCCGATCCATCACAAAGGCGGCGCGGGCCATGTAGCCGGTATCTTCCAGTACCGCCAGCGCCACGTAAAGCCACATCAGCACCGGCACAAACACCAGCACGCCGCCCACCCCGGCAATCACGCCGTCGAGCAGGAGACTTTCCAGCCACGTGCCGCCCAGCCCCACCGCGCCCAAAATAGCGGCAGCCCAGTGGGAAATTGGCCCGCTGATGACTGCATCTACCCAGTCAATGTAGGGGGTGGCAATGTCGGTGGTGATTTTAAAGACCACCCACATCAGCGCCAGAAAAATGGGGATGCCCAGCCAGCGGTGGGTCACAATCTGGTCTACCCGGTCAGACAGGCGGTGGTGGCGGTTCGCCGGCTGGCTGAGTGCGCGCTGCACCAGTTGGTTCACAAAGCTGTAGCGCTGGTCTGCCAGCACAATGTCCACGTCATCGCCAAAATGATGGTGCAACCGTTCCAGACTTTGCCCCAGCGCGGCCATCACTCTGGCCCCGCCACATGCGGCTTTCACTTCGGCCAGCAGCGGTTCATCCTGCTCCAGCAATTTGATAGCCAGCCAGCGCGGCGGGTAAATCTGCGCCAGCGCGGGAACCTGGGCAATGGCGGCGCTCAACCCGGTAATTTCAGCTTCGATGGGCGGCGAATAGCTGAATCCGGCGGTTGCGGCCGGCGCGGGCGCGGCGTTGGCTGCCCCGGCGGGGATGGGGGTGGGGCGGTCAAGAATGTGAGTGGCGTCCATTGTATCCGTGTCCGTTGTGTGCGTGGTGTCCGTTGGGAGTTTTTGCGGCGTGGCAGCGCGGGCAGTGCCCGGCCGGAATCGTGGTGGGGGCGGTACCGGCGTTGGGCGAAACAGCGCGGGCCATCGCCTGCCGGAGCTGTTCCAGCCCCTCGTTGCGGCGGGCGGTGGTGGTAATCACCGGGATGCCGCCCAATCCCTGCGAGATGACTTCGGCGTTGATTTGCAGGCCGCGCCGGCCGGCCACGTCCATCATATTTAAAACCAGCACCGTCGGGATGCCGGTTTCAAGAATTTGGGTGGTCAGGTACAGGTTGCGCTCAAGATTGGCGGCGTCAACCACGTTGACCACCAGCGCCGGTTTTTCGCGCACAATAAAATCGCGGGCAATCTGCTCCTCGGCGGAAAAGGCCGACAGGCTGTACGTGCCGGGCAAATCCACAATCTGGATGGTTTGGCCGTTAATCTGGCAGAGGCCCTCTTTTTTTTCCACGGTTTTGCCGGGCCAGTTGCCCACGTGCTGCCGGGAACCGGTGAGCGCGTTGAAAATGGTGCTTTTGCCGGCGTTGGGGTTGCCGGCCAGGGCGATGACGGCGTTGGCCATTAAACCGGCTCCACCAGAATTTTGTGGGCCATGGCTCGTCCCAGCGCCAACCGGGAATTGTACACCGACACCAGCAGCGGCCCGCCCTGGTCCTGCATTACCTGCAATTCAACGCCGGGGGTCAGCCCCAGTTCGGTGAGCCGGTGGCGCAGTTTGCGTTCGGCCAGAATTTCAACCAGTTTGACCACCTGCCCCGGTGAAACCATCGAAAGCGGGCGCTGGCGGTCGTCGGTGGGCATCTGGTTTTGCCAGTCAGATGCGGAACAGCAGTTGGGGTTGGGTCTCCAGAATCTACACAGGTTCACAAGTTGTAATCCCTTCTGAAATTGAATGTGACAGCGACAGATTTTGCCCGTTTACGTTGAGCAGACGCGCGCCGTCCGGGCCAACGGCCAGCACCTCAATGTTTGCCCCCCGGCAGATACCGCGCCGTTCCAGAAATTCCCGGGTTGGCGGGTCGGCCTGTACCCCGGCAACGGTGGCCAGTGCACCGGCCGGCAGGCTAGACAGCGGGCGCACATTTGCCGCCGCCGCGCCTGCGCCGGTGCCGGGAATCGGTTCGTTTTGCGGGCTGAATTGGGGGAAATCCAGGAACGCGTCCAGCCGGTCGGCCAGCGCGTCGGGCGTAACGTGTTCAAAACGGCAGGCCATTTCTTCGGCCAGTTCAGGGTGAATGCCCAGCTTCTCAAAAAAGAATACCTCCCACAGCCGGCGATGGCGCAGCACGCGCCGGGCCAGATTTTCGCCGTCGCCGGTGAGGGTGACGCCTTTGTAGGGCGCATACGTGACCAGGCCGCGGTCGGTCAATTTGCGGCACATCTCGTTGGCCGAAACTTTGGACACCGAAAGCTCGTTTGCCAGCCGGGGCACGGGCACGGGTTTGCCGGGTTGGCCCAGCAGGGCAATTTGCAGCAAATACATTTCGATGCTTTCGGTTGTAAGGTGTCCCATAACAAAACCCCGGTTTAAAGTTTAGGTTGACCTTAACCGTAAGGATGCCATATCAGCGTTTTTTATACCAGTGACAAATGTCACGGATACAGAATGACAAATATCACCTTGAGTTTTAACCGGGGTTATAAATTTTTTTGCGGCAAAGTAAAAACGGGCGGGCTGCAGCCGGCACTCAGCGGTTGATAATTTCCTGCTCAATGAAATCCGCCAGCCCGGCGGCGTCGTTCAGGTCAAACACGGGGCAGGTGACGGAAACCGGGTAATCGGCGGCTACGGCAATGCGGGTGGCGGGGTTGCCAATGAGCGCGGTCTGGCGGGCGGCCCGTGAGACCTCGATGGCGGGCAGGCTGGCCTGGCTGAAGCCCTCGGTGAGAATCACGTCAAAATCGGTTAGTTGGGCGGCTATGGCTTCCGGGGTGGGCGGCTGGGGCGGGTAATCAAACGTGACGGTGGTCAGCGGCGAAATGAGAATTACCCGTTCGGCGCCGGCCTGGGCGTGCCGCCACGTATCTTTGCCGGGCTTGTCCATGGTTTGGTCGGTGTGAAAGTGATGTTTGATGGTGGCAACCCGGTGGCCTCGGCGGCGGAGTTCGGTAATCAACTTTTCAATGAGCGTGGTTTTGCCGGATTTTGATTTGCCAATGATGGATACAACGGATGGTGTGTGGGGCATTGGGCGCTCTCCTGAAAATACGATGGACGGGACAGCCTGATGCCCCGGTTGTTCTCCTGTCAGACTACAGAAGGAGTATATAATTGATTTTGCGGCATGGCAAGGGGGGAACGGTAAT
>RFJF01000870.1 GCA_003695455.1 Chloroflexota bacterium | reverse complement strand
GAACAGGAGCCGGAAGCTCGCCGCGCCTACGATGTGACCGGTGAGGTCACAGTTGCGGGAATTGCCTACCGTTCCCAGCCGCAGCCGGAGGGCTGGCTGGTCATCCGGGACAAGGTTCCCGCGCCGGGGCAGGGGCGGCTGGACAAATGGTTTCGGGTGGATGTGGACGGAATCTCGCAACAATTGGCGTACCCGCTGCTGCCGGTGTTCGTTCGCCAGTCGCCCGGCGCAAATCCCGCCGAACTGCCCGCCCGCGAGGAAAATTTTGACCTGACGGAAGGTTCGCATTTGAGTTACGCCCTGCAGTGGTTCTCATTTGCGGTTATTTTGCTGGTGGTGTACGGCGCGTGGCTCAAAAAGCAGGCGGATGATGAGCGACGAATGACGAACGACGAATGACTCACCCAAAACTTAAAAGGACATAAAAATGAGCGAACTCACGTTTGACCGGAAACTCCGCAATTACGCCGAACTGGCGATAAAAATGGGCGTTGGCTTGCAGCCGGGCCAGCGATTGCTGGTACGCGCGCCGGTTGACAGCGCGCCGCTGGTGCGCCTCATCACCGAGGCGGCGTACAAGGCCGGCTCGCCGCTGGTAGAGGTGCTTTGGGGCGATGACGCGCTGACGCTGGCGCGCTTCAATTACGCCCCCCGCGATTCGTTTGAGGCGTACCCGGATTGGTACGTCTCGGCTCTGCTGGAAATTGCGGAGTGCGGCGGCGCGGTGCTGTCGGTGCTGGCTACCGACCCGGACCTGCTGAAAGACCAGGACCCGGAACTGGTGGCGCTCACTCAAAAAGTGCATCGCACCAAAACCCAGCCGTTTATGAAAAAACTGATGAACGATGACCTCAACTGGAGTATTATTTCCCAGCCCATTCCCGGTTGGGCCGCCAAAATCTTCCCCGGCGAGCCGCCGGCGGCGCAAATGTCAAAATTGTGGGACGTGATTTTTGTCGTGTGCCGCGCCGACCAGCCGGACCCGGTGGCTGCGTGGCAGGCGCACATCGCCCATCTGGCGGAGCGCCGGGACAAGCTCAACGCCAAACAGTACACCGCGCTCAAATACAGCGCCCCCGGCACAGATTTGACGCTGGGCATGCCCAAACATCACCTGTGGCACGCCGGCCAAAAAAAGACGCTGGGCGGCATCCCCTTCATCCCCAACATTCCCACCGAGGAGGTGTTTTCTGCGCCGCACAAAGACCGGGTAGACGGCATTGTAACCAGCACCAAACCCCTCAGTTACGGCGGGCGGTTGATTGACAATTTTACGCTGACGTTTGAGCAGGGTCGGGTGGTGAGCGTGACGGCGGAAAAAGGCGAGGATACGCTGAAAAAGTTGCTGGAAATGGATGAGGGCGCGGCCCGGTTGGGCGAAGTGGCGCTGGTTCCGCACAGTTCGCCCATTTCCCAAAGCGGGCTGCTGTTTTTTAACACCCTGTTCGATGAAAACGCGGCCAGCCATCTGGCGCTGGGCAAAGCCTACCGCTTCTGCGTGAAGGGCGGCACAGAGATGGATGACGACCGGTTTGCCGCCGTGGGCGGCAACAACAGCCTGACCCACGTTGATTTTATGATTGGCTCCAAAGAAATGGACATTGACGGCGTGACCGGCAGCGGTCACACCGAGCCGCTGATGCGCGGCGGCGAGTGGGTGGACTAGCAGATTCGCGGCAGTTGTTCGCCGCTGAGCATATCTACCACCCGCAACCCGCCGATGCGGCTGCGCAGAAAAACCCGGCCGGGATGGTCGGCCACTACCTCGCCGATGATGGCCGCGTCGCGGCCCAGTGGGTGGGCGCGCATGGTCGCCAGCACTTCGCCGGCGGCTTCGCGGGCCACAATCGCCACCATTTTGCCCTCGTTGGCCACGTACAGCGGGTCAAAGCCCAAAATTTCGCACGCGCCGCGCACCTCGTCCCTAATGGGAATATCGGCCTCAACCAGCCGGATACCGGCGCGGGACTGCCCCGCAATTTCATTGAGCGCGCTGGCCAGCCCGCCGCGGGTGGGGTCGCGCAGGGTGTGAACCTGCTCGCCGGCGGTTTGCAAAATGCGTGCCGTCAGTTCCGCCAGCGGTGCGGAATCGCTTTCCAGCGTGGTTTCAAATTCCAGCCCCTCCCGCACAGACATAATGGCGATGCCGTGCCGGGCGATGTCGCCGTTAATCAAAATCACGTCGCCGGGGCGGGCGCGCTCCGGCGAGACGTTGACCCCGGCGGGAATCAGCCCGATGCCCGCCGTGTTGATGTACACGCCGTCGCCTTTGCCGTGATCCACCACTTTGGTGTCGCCGGTGACCACCGGCACGCCAACACCGGCGGCGGCGGCCTGCATACTTTGCACCACCTGCCACAACTCATCCATTGGCAGGCCCTCTTCCAGAATCATCCCCGCCGACAGGTACAGCGGCGTGGCCCCGCACATTGCCAGATCGTTGACTGTGCCGTGCACCGCCAGTGAGCCGATGTTGCCGCCGGGGAAAAATCGGGGGCTGATGACGTAGGAATCGGTGGAAAAGGCCAGCCGCGCGCCGTTGGCTTCCACCACGGCGCCATCACCCAGTGCCGCCAGCGCGGGGTTTCCAAAGGCCGGCACAAACATTTTGTCAATGAGCATCTGCGTCAGCCGGCCGCCGCCGCCGTGGGCCATCACCACGGTGGGGTATTCGTCAATGGGGATGGGGCAGGTGGCTCCCATAATTAATGGTGGGTGGTGAATTGGGGATTGGGAATTGGGAACTACTGATTTGTTTTGGTCGTTTTCAGGCTGGAATTGATGATTCGGCATAATTCATCGCTTTCTTGCGGGCAGGAATCAGGGACCGGGAGTCAGGGGTCAGGCAGACCTACTCCCCTACTCCTTAATCCGTACTTCCGCTCGTCCGTATTGGTAGTAGGCCGCGCACGCCCCCTCGGAAGAAACCATCGGCGCGCCGACGGGATGTTCCGGGGTGCATTCTTTGCCAAAGGCGGGGCAGTGGTGCGGTTTTTTGAGGCCCTGCATAATTTCTCCGGCAATGCAGACCGGGTTTTCTCCGGCGGTGATGCCGGTCACGTCAAATTTGAGTTCGGCGTCAAAGGCGGTAAATTCCGGGCGCAGTTTCAACCCGCTGGCGGGAATTGGGCCGATGCCGCGCCACGGCCGGTCTGTCGGCTCAAACACCTGCCCAATCAGTTTTTGGGCCGGCTGGTTGCCGTCAAATGTGACCGCGCGAACGTACTGATTTTCCACCTCGGCGCGCCCCTCTTCCAGTTGTTTGACGGTCATATAAATGCCTTGCAGCAAATCGAGCGGCTCAAAACCGGTGACCACAATCGGCACGTTGTATTTTTGCGCCAGCGGCGGATACTGCCAGTATCCCATCACGGCACACACGTGGCCCGCCGCCAAAAATCCCTGCACCAGATTGTGCGGCGAGCCGAGAATGGCCTCCATGGCCGGTGGCACCAGCACGTGCGAAGTGAGAATGGAGAAGTTGGTCAGCCCCAGTTGCTGGGCCTGCCACACGGCCATGGCGTTGGGCGGGGTGGTAGTTTCAAAGCCCACGGCAAAAAAGACCACTTCGTGGTCCGGGTTGTTTTGAGCCAGCTTCACCGCGTCCAGCGGCGAGTAGACCATTCGCACATCGCCGCCGGCGGCTTTCACGCTGAGCAGGTCTGTGTTGCTGCCGGGCACGCGCAGCATATCGCCAAAACTGGTGAAAATGACCTCCGGCTGCCGGGCAATTTCCAGCGCTTTGTCAATCAGTTCCAGCGGGGTCACGCAGACCGGGCAACCGGGGCCGTGCACCAGCGTAATCTCTTTGGGCAGCAGCTCGTCAATGCCAAATTTGATGATGGTGTGCGTTTGGCCGCCGCAAATTTCCATCAGCGTCCACGGCCGGGTGGTGATGTTGTGAATGGCCGCCACAAATTTTTTGGCGTCCGCTTCACTGCGATATTCGTCAACGTATTTCATCGCACTACTCCGGCTGCTGAATGTCGAGTTCGGCCAGCTCGTCCATTTGTTTGAGGTATTCAAAAACACGGGTGGCTTCTGCCTCATCCACAATGCTGATGGCAAAACCGACGTGCACCACCACGTAATCACCCACCTTTGCTTCCGGCACGTAGGCCAGGCAGACCTCTTTCACAATTCCGGCAAAGTTGACCTTGCCCATCGTCATCCCGATGCTGTTTTCGTTGATTTCAACAATTTTTCCCGGTACGCCCAAGCACATAGATTCCTCCAATTAGCAATTAACAATGAACAATTATCAAATTCACGCAACTCACCACACGCCACTCACCACACGCCACAAACTCAATTGATTTACGATTTTGGATTGTATTTACTCAGCAGTTACAGGGATGAAAGGGTTATCAGTCCACAGTGAGAAGAGAGCAGGTAAG
>RFJF01000006.1 GCA_003695455.1 Chloroflexota bacterium | reverse complement strand
TTCAGCGCCAGATTGCCGCCCCAACTGTGCCCGTACAAAAAACAGGGCAGGCCCGGAAATTTCTGACCGGCCTGCTCAAGCAACTGATCAATATTTTTGAGTAATTCCGGGTACGGGGGAATGTGGCCGCGCTTGCCGCCGGATTTGCCGTGGCCCGGCAAATCAAATGTGAGAAAATTGTACCCGGCGCGGCAAAAAGCGCGGGCCACGTGCTGGTAACGGCTGCTGTGTTCGCCCAGCCCGTGAACCAGGCAAATCACGCCGGATGAGGGTTGTTCGGCCTGCCAGCCCTGCGCAAAAACGGGAGGCTGGTTGCCGGTTTGCCAGCCAAATTCAAAATAAACGGGCATTGTCATGCCAGCACAGCAGTTGTAATGGCCGTCAGCGCCGTGGCAATATCGCCCCGAATCACCACGTCGGCCTTTGAATCAAGGTGGGTGGGTTGGTGGTTGATGATGATGAGGCGGGCGCCGTTATCAAGCGCTACCAGCGGCAAATCTGACGCCGGCGATACTTCCAATGAAGAACCCACCACCAGCAGCAAATCGGCCTTTTCCAGCGCCACCTGCGCCGCCACAAATTCCTGCATGGGTAGTTGTTCGCCAAACAGAATGACGTTGGGCTTGAGCACCCCGCCGCAGTGCGCACAGTGCGGCACCTGCCCGTCGGCCACAAACTTTTCCAGCACCAACGCTGCCGGCGTAACCCGGTAGCAGCGCACGCACGTTAATTCGCGCAGATGGCCGTGCAGTTCAAACACCGTTTGCGAACCGGCTTTGGTGTGCAGGTCATCAATATTTTGGGTAATGACGGCTTTCAGCTTTCCGCTGCGTTCCAGCTTTACCAGCGCCTGGTGCGCGGCGTTGGGTCTGGCATCCAGAAACAACCGCGAAACCGGATGAATCCAGTTGTAAAATAGTTGCGGATTGCGCCGAAAGGCGTGAATTGAGGCGACTTCAAGCGGGTCCGCCGAATTCCACAGGCCGGAATTGGGGCTGCGGAAATCGGGGATGCCGGACAGGGTACTGATTCCGGCGCCGGTCATGGCCACAACGTGGCGGGCCTGTTGGATTAGTTCAGTGGCGTGTTGAATGTGCGGGTTCATTTCCATTTAAAATTTTTCCGGTTTTGATATGTCTGTATCAGGCCGGCAGCGGCAGGGTAAAACAAAAGGTGCTGCCCTGTCCGGCTTCGCTTTCGGCCCAAATGCGGCCGCCGTGCCCATCTACAATTTGTTTGGCAATGTGCAACCCCAGCCCCGTGCCCATAGCCGAGCGCTTGCTTTTGTTGCCTACCTGGTAGTAACGTGAAAAAATATTGGGCAGCGCCTCGGCCGGAATGCCGATGCCGTTATCTTTGATTTTCACTATCACCTTGTCACCGTTGAGCGCCGCCGATACCTGCACCGATTCACCTGCCGGCGAAAATTTAATGGCGTTGCCAATCAGGTTGGTCAGCACCTGTTCCAGCCGCCCGGCGTCGCCGATGATGGCGGGGACGGGGTCTGATAAATCAGACACCAGTTTAACCTTTTGCTGGTGGGCGTACCCCTGCAACTTTAAAATTGTTTGGTGAATGACATCCAGCACCGATACCGGTTTGCGTTCCAGCAGTAATTTGCCGTCTTCAAATTTAGAAATGTCAAGCAGGTTGTTGACCATTTCGCTGAGTTGGGTGGCCTGCCGCTGGATGGTATTCAAAAATTCGGTGCGGGTTTCGTCGTCAATGTTGGGTTCGTCCAGCATTATCTGGGCAAAACCCTGAATGGAGAAAAGCGGCGTCCGCAGTTCATGCGAGATGGTAGAGAAAAAGTCATCTTTGAGCTGCTCCAGTTCCCGTTCTTTGGTTACATCGTGAACCACGCGCACCTCACCAACCGGGTTATTCTCATCATCGGTGAGGCTGGTGGTAAAAATTTGCAGCGTGCGAGGCCGTTTGCCCTCGGTGGTAACTTCTTGCGCCAGCACGCCGGTTCGGGCGCGCTGCTGGGTGTTTGAGGCCGTAACTTTTGCCAGATTCACGGGCAGGTTGGGGGCGTGGATATTTTGCCCGGTGATTTGCCCCCGGTGCATTTCAAGCATCATGGCCAGGGTTGAATTGCAGGTGATTATGGTGCCGCTTTTGTCAATGAGCAGCAGGCCATCGGCCATGTGCTGGATGACGGCCTGCATCTGTTTTTGTTCGGCAGAAACCCGGGTAAAGAGCCGCGCATTTTCAATGCTGATGCCCACCTGCGTGGCGGCAATGGTCAGCAGGCGTTCCTGTTCGGGGCCAAAGGCGTTGGGGTGGTCATCGTCAACATTGATGGTGCCAATGACTTGCCCTTTGGCCAGCAGCGGCACTACCATCAGCGAGCGTACGGCTTCGTCAAAAAAGATAAAGGTAGGGTCTTTGGCGGTATCAGGGATGTAAATGGGCCGGCCTTCGGCGGCGGCGCGCCCGGCAACGCCTTCGCCCAGTTTGAGTTTGGCTGTTTTGCGCCACTGCGGTTTCAACCCGTCGGCGGCAGCAATCTCAAGTTGCTGCCGGTTTTCATCCAGCAAAAAGATGGCGCAGGCGCGGCAGCCGGTCACCTCTCGCACGCTGGTGGCAATGGTGTTGAGCACGTCATCCAGGTCCAGTGTGCTGGCAATTTTTTGGGCCATGGTGTACAGCATACTCACCTCGTTGAGGCGTTGCAGGGTTTCGTCAAACAGGCGAGCCTGCTCCATGGCCATGGCGGTTTGGGTAGCCAGAATACGGCAGAATTGCACATCCTCCGGTGAAAAACCCCGGCCGGGGTTTTTGTCGTACACCTCAATCAGGCCGGTAATCCGTGATTTCAGTTCAAACGGAATTGCCAGCACCACATTCCAGCGAGAGCGGTTGCCGGTTTGTTTATCGCTGGGCACACGCCAAATCAGGTTTTTGGTGGCTGTATCACCCAATTTTTTGGCGCGGCTAATGGCCGGGCGTGCAACCTTTAGCGTTTGCCGGGCAATGGGGTCTTTGGCAATAGGCATTGGCACATTCAGCGGCCGCCAGGTGTGGTTGGGGTTGCCGGGGTGGCGCAAAACGTACTCTGACAGGGCGGTAATGGTGCCGGCTTTTTCATCAATCTTGCAAATCACGCAGGCGCCGGCCTCCATAACCAGTGTAATTTTCTGGCTCATGCGCTGCAATACTTTGTCAACGCTTGAACCGGCGCCAAGCGTGACAATGGTATCGTAAATCAGCGATTGCTCACGGGCGTGCCGTTTCTGAATTTTTCTCAGGGCAATGTTTTCAATGGCTAGCGCCAAATGTTTGGCCAGCGCCCCAAACACGGTCCGGTCATCGTCAGAAAAGGCGTGGGGCCGGTTGCTTTCAAGGCTGAGTACCCCCAGCAGGTTATTGTGAGCCAGTAACGGCAGCGCCAGTTGAGATTGTACATTTGGCAACGACGGATGGGCCTCAAACTGCGTCTCGTGGGTGGTGTTGTTGACCAGGTACGGTTGCCCGGTGGCGGCTGCCTGACCCACAATCCCCTGCTCAATGTTTACCAAAATTGCGTCATTGGGGCCAAATTCTACCGACTCCCAGTCCGCAAACTCCAGCTTGAGTGTTTGCCCGGTAGAATCCAGTAAGTACAGGCTCACAAATTCAAAGGGAAAATTCTGCCGGAGTAGCGTGACCGTGCCGGCCAGCAATTCGTCCCGTTCGGTGCCGGCAGCAAACAAGTGATCCAGGGCATCGGTGGTGTGCAGGTAGGCTTCACGCCGGGACAGGGTGCCGGTATCGGGCCGGGCGGGGCTGTTGGCCGAAATTTGGGCGGCGGCGGCCAGAATTCTGTGCTGAATTTCAACTAGGTTCTGCCAGTCGGCGGGGGTAAACTGGCTGCCCTGACTTTTGGCCGCCTCAAAAGTGAGGTTGAGCAAACCGGTCAGCATCACCCAATCACCGGGGGGCGGAGTGGCGCTCTTGGGTAGTTTTAGCAATTGCAGCAAAAATTTGGGTAGTTCGTCCGGCCGGGCGGCGGCGGCGTGAATGAGCGCCAGCCAATCGGTGAGGTTGGGCGTAGCCTGGCTGGCCGGCGTTTCCAGAAGTTGATCGGCCCAGCCGGCCTTCAGGGCCTCAATTATTTTGGGCACCCAGGTTTCCAAACGGTCATCTGGCGCCGGATTTTTGGATAGTGCAGGCTTGTTTGCTGGCATTCTACAACCGGGTGCGTGGTCCGGCGGGGTGAGTCATCCCCGTGTTGCCGGGCATAATTTGGTCAAATTGTACCATATCCACCCTGATTACACAACGCATTTTGTAAAACCCGTACCCAACGTTTGGGCACTTTGGACGAACATGCCGGGGGCATGTTATAATGCCTGCCTGATTTTGTTGTGACTGAAGGAAGTTAATGGAATGAAGAAGTCTGCGTTTGTAATTTATGGTGTTTTGGCAATTTTGCTGGTTCCGATGCTGGCATGCGGGGC
>RFJF01000869.1 GCA_003695455.1 Chloroflexota bacterium | reverse complement strand
TTGGGAATCGCGCCACATTTGATGCCGACCCCGGCTGGCCCCGCTACCGCGAACGCCCCGCCGATTTGCTGCAAATTGTTGCCCGCTTTGCCCAACAACCCACATCAGCCGCCCGCGAATCGTCACCGCCCGATTTGACCCGGCTGGGCAGCGCCGCGCTGAATCGTTTGCCCCGATTATCGTGGCGGCGTCCCGCGCTGGCGCGCGCCGTTGCCATGTTGCGTCAACTGCTGGCGCTGCGCAACCAGTTCGACCAAATCCGGGCCGGCGGCATGGCGGCCGTCCGGCAGTGGGCGCTGGCGCTCGGCCAGGAGTGGGTTGCGGCCGGCTGGTTGCAGCGCCCTGACGATATTTTCTGGCTTTCGGTGGATGATATTGAACGGGTCCTGACCGTGGGCGATGCCGTGGGGCTGACGCTGCGCGCCGACGTGCAGGCCAAAAAAGATACCTACCGCGATTACCAGACGTTGAAAGTGCCGTACAACGTGCAAAGCTCGCAACTGGGCGCGGTTCAACTGGGACGCGAAGCCGCCGGCTTCGCCTCTGCCGAGACGTGGGTGGGATTGCCCGTAAGCCCGGGGCAGGTGCGGGGCAGGGTGGTGGTGGTGCAAAACCCCGCAGAATTTACAGCCGCCGCCGATACCATTTTGGTGCTGCCCTCTACCGGCCCGGACTGGCTGCCCCTGCTGCACCTGGCAGCCGGGTTAATTGTTGAAACCGGCGGGCTGCTGTCTCACGGCTCCGTCATTGCCCGCGAATACGGGATTCCGGCGGTTGCCAATGTTTCGCAGGCCACCCGCCGCTTTCGCACCGGAGACCGGGTGCTGGTAGACGGCAGTACCGGCGTGGTGCAACTGCTGGAAACCTGAAGTTCGGCAGCTCGCCGCCGGTCATTCCTCATCAGATTTGTTCCTCCCAAAAATCCTCGCCAGAGGATTTTTTTTTGTTACCCTTGACAAATTATAGAAAATACAGTAAAATATCGTTCAAATATTGTACAAAAGGTTGGCAAGCGTTAAAGTTGAAAGTAGGTGTAAGAAATGTTGTGGCAATGTCATCCAACCAAAAGGCGTTCATGGAAAACACAGCATACCTCTCGCTCGGCTCCAATATTGAGCCGGAAATTAATATGGCAAAGGCAATTTCGCTGCTGGCCCGGCTGACGCGGCTGGTGGCGGTGTCTTCGGTGTGGGAAACCCCGGCGATTGGCCGGCCTGAGCAGGCCAACTATCTGAACGCCGCGGCCATTGTGCAGACGCCGCTGGATGCGGGCAATCTGAAACGCCAGATTCTGGCGGCTATCGAGCGAAATTTGGGGCGGGTGCGGACAAAAGACAAGTTTGCCGCCCGGCCAATGGACATTGACATTATATTTTTTAACACGGATGTGCTGGATGTGGGCCGCCGGCACATCCCGGACCGGGAGGTGCTGGAACGGGCGTTTGTGGCGGTTCCGCTGGCGGAAATCGCGCCCGATTACCGCCACCCCGAAACCGGACAATTGCTGGCAGAAATCGCAGAGCAGTTTGATATTTCACAGGACAACATGTCCATTCGGCCCGATGTCAGCCGCCAATTGGCGCGGCTGGTTAGTTCTATCAGTTAAAAGAAAAGGGAAAATCAGTGCAAACTTTGAATTTGGATTTGGAATATCTTGAAAAAACGTTTGAAATCAGCCGCAACGGCGATGTGAAAAGAGCCGCCCGGCGCAAAACATCCATCGAAAAATCGGTGGTCAGCATTTTGGAGAACGTAGGAGAAAACCCTGACCGCGAGGGGCTGCTGCGCACGCCGGACCGGGTGGCGCGGATGTACGCGGAGCTGACCGAAGGCTACCACACAGACCCGCTGAAGCTCATCAACAACGCCCTGTTTGAGGTGGATTACAACGAAATGGTGGTGGTTAAGGATATTGAATTTTCAAGCCTGTGCGAGCATCACATGCTGCCGTTTTTGGGCAAGGCGCACGTGGCCTACATTCCCAACGGCAAAGTGGTGGGCCTGAGCAAAATTCCGCGGATTGTGGATATGTTTGCCAAACGGCTGCAAGTGCAGGAACGGATGACCCGCCAGGTGGCTGATTTTATTAACGAAGTCCTTCAGCCGCAGGGGGTGGCGGTGGTGATTGAAGGGGTGCATATGTGCATGGTGATGCGCGGCGTGAAAAAAGCCAACGCCGGCATGGTAACCCGCACCTTTTTGGGCCAGTTTGAAGACAACCGCGATTTTCGGGCCGAATTTTTAGAGCATATTCGCAGTTGATTGGGGGGCTGATGCATGGGGCGGACGGGTGAAACACCCGCCCGCCCTTTTTTGTTTAAAATTGGTCAAATGAGAAATTTACCGTTGCGGTAGAATACCTCGCCGTCCACTTCGATTTCGCCGCCGTCACGCATGTCGCAAATCATATCCCAGTGAACGCCGGAGCGGTTGACGCTGCCGGTCTGCGGATACCCCTCGCC
>RFJF01000868.1 GCA_003695455.1 Chloroflexota bacterium | reverse complement strand
ATGTACATTTTATAGACAAATACAGATTCAATACAACTGCCCCCAAATCGTATTGGCTCTGAAATTGTCCCATCTACAATTAATCAAACCAAAAATATTGAGGAGTAAAAAAATGATGAACAGAAATTTCAAGGTTGTTTCAATGGTAATGGCGTTGGTGATGCTTTTTGCTGCAGTTCCCGCTTTTGCAGCCCCGCCCGCCCAAGACGGCAAAACAATTGTTGACATTGCCGTAGAAGATGGCCGCTTCACCACGCTGGTTACCGCACTGCAAGAAGCCGGACTGGTTGAAACGCTCAGCGGCGATGGCCCCTTCACCGTCTTTGCCCCCACCGATGATGCCTTTGCCGCCCTGCCTGACGGTACACTCGAAGGGCTGCTGGCTGATAAAATGGCGCTGGCTAATGTGCTGACCTACCACGTGGTGCCCGGCAAGGTTATGGCCGCCGATGTAGTCAACCTGAATGCTGCCAACTCCGTGCAGGGTGAACCGATTGCGATTATGGCCGATGCCAGCGGCGTAAAAGTGAATAACGCCAACGTCATTATCACCGATATTGTCGGCTCCAATGGCGTTATCCACGTAATTGACGCCGTGATTTTACCGCCTTCGATGACGGCCGAAGCCGCGCCGGCAACACTGCCTGCCACCGGCGGCGAGATGCCCGTTAGCAACCAGACAATGCTGGTTCTGCTGACTTTGGGGGCCAGCCTGGTACTGATTGGCGGCGGCTTGGCCCTGAGCTTGCGTTCAGCAGAAACCCGTTAATTCAACAACACCAATAAGTCAACCCGCAACTGGGGGAAAGGTATCGCCGTTTGGCGATGCCTTTTTTTGCAAACAAAGATGACGCTAATTTTTGACTACAACCGGCAGATAAACCAGTTCAGCCTGGGCCAGGTAACGAAAATAAACATCAATGCTGCGCGTGCCGAGCGGGTCGCCGGACAGGGTTTGGGCCGTCAGAACGACGGTTGTGCTGTACGTGCCGTGCGTTCCCGGCGGCGGCATGCTGCCCACCAGTGTCACCTGCGGCGATGTTCCACTGGTGGAGCTGACATTGAGCCACGAAACCGCCGGTGAAATGGTTGTGGTAAAGGTCACGGCGGAGGGATTGGCCGACAGCAGCGGCACAGTAGTGGTCATGGGCAGCGTAAACGGAAAGTTATCTGCCACCAAAAAGCCGGTAGACGCCACCGGCGAGCGCAGACTGACCAGCGCATCCAGCGCGGCGCGGGCGTTGATTCGTCCGTGGCCGGTGAAGTTGTCAAAACCGGCCGGCGGCAAATCGTCGGCGGTGGCCTGCATGGTGGTTCGCAGATCGTACGGCTGTATGGCCGGGTTGTAACTTTTCATCAGCGCCGCCAATCCGGCCGCGTGTGGCGCTGAAAATGAGGTGCCATTATAAAACTGATAATCGAAGATGAACGAGTCGGTTGTAAAAATTGAAACGCCGGGCGCAACCAGGTCTAGTTGAGGCCCGTAATTTGAGCTACTCCACCTATCATCATTTTGCGTTGTTGCCCCCATAGCCAGCGCCTCATTCAGCGCCGCCGGGCAACTCACCCGAGAATCGCCATAATTCCCTGACGAAGCAACGATAAAGACATTTTGGTCGAGTGCGCGTTGCATAGCATCTTGCACAGTTGTCCAGCCTGTGCATGGGTATCTATCAGTTTTATGGCCGAGGCTAAGATTAATAATGTTGGCGCCGTTGGCTACGGCATAATCTATGCCAT
>RFJF01000867.1 GCA_003695455.1 Chloroflexota bacterium | reverse complement strand
CGTTTGCACAACAGCGCGAACTGGCGGAACTTGAAACGCAAATTGGCGCGCTGGAAGAACGGCAAACCGGCCTGCAAACCAAAATCAACGCCGCCGGCAGCGATTACCAAAAAATGCAACAACTGGCCGCAGAGCTGCAAACGGTTGAGGCCGAACTTGAAGAGAAAATGACCCGCTGGCTGGCGTTGCAGGAAATGGCAGAAGCGGCGGACGAAGAATAAAAAAAGGAGTCCAAAACGGTTGTTTTGGACTCCTTTAATTTGCACCTGCGCGGAATCTAATTTCCGGACGATTACTCGTTGGCCGGTGCCGTTTCCGGGGCCGCCGGAACTGTGACCGCGGCGGGCGCGGCGGTATCCACGGTGGGAACAATGCCGGGGCCGGGCAGCACCAGCGTGGGAATCGTGCCTTCGGGCGTGAAGATGAGTTTGTCGGTGGGTTGCAGGGCGTCGGCGTTGGTCTGCACAATTTGCAGTTGCAAAAAGCCGGGGTTTTCGGCGTACAGTTGGGCCAGCGCGGTTTGCACAGCCAGGTCGGCTTTGGCTTTTTCGGCGGCGGCCAACGCGGCGGCTTTGTTAATTTCCAAATCCTGCTGGGCGGCCAGCAGCTCGTTAGCCTTTTCCGCCGCGATGATGGCCTTTTCTGCCTCTACCCGGGCCAGTTCGTTGGCCCGTTCAGCCTCGATGACCGCTTTTTGGGCCAGAATTTTCTCCTGCTCCAATTTAGCCAGGGTCGTTTGCTGTTTAGCCTGTTCCTGAATCCGGCTCTGTTCCACCCGGATTTCACCTTCCTGCCGGGACTGTTCGGCATCGGCCTGGGCTTTGGCCCGCAGTTTGTCCTGCGCCGCCTTTTCCGTTTCCAACCGGCTCTGCACAATGGCATCCAGCGCCACCTGCACTTCCGGCGAGAGGATGACTTCCGGCACCACCACGTTTTCAATTTCCAGCCCAAAATTAGCGGCCAACTTGCTCAATTCATCATCCACACAGGCGCGCAGTTCATCACGCGCGGTGCCGATGATGTTGTCGTCAAAGGTTCGGTCCCCCACGCACACCTTCATTGACTGGCGAGCCAAATCCTGTACCCGGCTGCGGGCCAGTTCATCTTCTAAATACACACCTCTGTACTGGGCCCACAGATTACGCAGCGTATCTTTTTGGGCCAGATTGGGCCGAAAAATATCGGCGCTGACAACCAGCCCGATGCGCTGCTTGTCTTTGGTAATAATTTCCTCGTCTGTTACGGTAAACGGAATGGCCTGGCTGGATATTCGGATCAAATCCACAAAAATACCAACGTCCGAGTAGACGCCGGGGCCGACCACATTGGTAATACGACCCCCTTCAAATTGAATACCGACTTCCTGCTCATCCACCCGTTCAAAAAAATAGAAAAACTGGCTGGTGACCGACAAAATGATTGCCAGAATGACAACCACCACAATAATTACAACAAATACAGATAGACCGCCGCGCAGTCTGCCAAGTAAAGTTTGCACAAATGCCTCCTGAAAATAAGTTAGTCTCTGTCAATGCGCGTGATTGCGAAGCGTTTTCGGGCCGGCCGGGGTCTGCTCCGCCGTTCTCCTCGCGCTGACGTTTTTGTTTTCGTTATTGTCCCGATTGGGCTGTTCAACGCCGGTACAGTTTAATACGATAACCGGGTTGGCCGGGTTGCAAAAGCTTGCAGAATTGGCCGGATAGAATTTTGCTCTTTGTTCTTTGTTCATTGATAATTGTCTCCATTCTACCAGAATTTAATATTTTGCAAACAGGACAAATGCACCAATGAGATTAATTGTGCTTGATTGTGATGGCGTGATTTCAAAAGGCGAGGCCCAGCCGTTTAACCCGGCGCTGTTTGCCCGGCTGGCCGATTTAAACCGGCGGGCCAGGCGCGGCGAGGCGGTTCCGGCGGTCACACTGAACACGGGCCGGCCTTCGCCGTATGTTGAGGCGGTCATGCAGGCCATCGAGGGCTGGCAGCCGGCGCTGTTTGAAAACGGGGCGGGGATGTATTTGCCCGGCCCGTACCAGTTTAAAACCACGCCGCTGCTCACACAGACACACAAAACGGCCCTGCGCCAAATTGTGCAGCGGCTTGACCGTGAATTTGTGCAGCCCGGCCATTTGTACTGGCAGCCGGGAAAAAGCGTGTGCCACTCGCTGTTTGCCCACCCGCCGCGCACCATCAGCGAGTTTCTGCCGGATGTGCAAGCCACGGTAGCGCAGATTTCTGCCGATTTTGTGGCCGTGCCGGCCGTACTGGCGTTGAACATCTACCCGGCGCACATCACCAAAGGCAGCGGCCTGCGCTGGCTGGCCGGCGAGGCCGGCATTGCCCCGGCAGAGATGGGCGGCGTGGGCGATTCTTCCAGCGATGTGGATTTTTTGCGACTGGTGGGCCGGCCGGCGGCCCCGGCCAACGCCACCGGCGATGTAAAATCGGTGGCCGAATTTGTGGCAAGCGGGGAAAATGCCGCCGGGTTGCTGCAAATTCTGGATTACTGGCAGGTTTAACGGGCTGCCGTCCAGCGCAGCGAAACCAGAGCCATAGCGCCCAACAGCGCCGCGCACAGCCAGTAAACCACATCCAGCCCCACCCACGAGATGATGCCGTAAGCCAGCGGCGGGCCAACTGCGCTGGCCAGGTCGCCAACGGTGTAGAGCATGCCCAACCGTTTACCGCGCTGCCGCTCGTTTGAGAGGTCACCCACCAGCGCGGTGGAGAGGCTCTGGTTGCTGCCGCCGGTCATCGCAGTCAGCGGAAT
>RFJF01000866.1 GCA_003695455.1 Chloroflexota bacterium | reverse complement strand
CACCCGGCCTGTTTTTGGGCGGCGGGCCGGGCGTTTTTGCCCCACCGCCTGCTTGCCTGCGAGCACCCCTTTTTTTATCGCCAAAAAAGGCCGTTTAGGGGCGCTTTTTTGGGGGGTGCTCGCAAACGGGGGAGGCGGGCCTACACCAGGTACATTTGCGGCTCTTCCGCGGGCGGCTGGGCCTGCCCTTTGGCTTCTACTTTTTTCACACATTCGCTGCACAAGCGGTACAGCCGGATGCTGTCTTCCTTGTCGCTCATCACCTCTTCAAGTTCTGTGGTCAGCCGGCGCAGATGTTTGGCCGACAGGTTACATTCAAACACACTGTATTGTACACGGTCGCCGTAATCTTCCAAAATTTTGGCGATTTTTGTGCGCCGTTTGTTATCGGGAATATCGTAAGAAACAAGTATGAACATCATCTGGCTGCCTTTGCCCGGCAAACAGGGGGCGGCTGCGGCCTGTTTGCCGGGCGATGTTTAGCGGACGGTAAAAGGTTGGTACAGGCCATCGGCCTGAATGGCGCGGGCCATATCGCGGGCCTGCAGTTCAAAACAGCGGCGGTAGGTAACTTTCTGGTTGAGGGCGGGGTGGGTAAAGGTGACGGCCAGCCGGGCTTCAAATTCCTGTATAAAACGGTTTCTGCCGGCGTCGTCCAGCAGCAGGGGACGTTCCGGGTTGGGCTGGGGGCTGAAGTTATCGGGGGTGATGAGGCCGCTGTTAATGCAGCGCAGTACCACGCTGTCTGTTACAATGCTTCTGAACTCTTCTGTTATGTCCAAGGCCATGCTGGGGCGGTTGTAGCTATCGGCGTGCAAACAGCCCAGGTAGGGGTCCAGCCCCACGCGCTCTACGGCGGCTTCCATTTGGCGGGCCAGCAGGGTGTAGCCAAAGCTGAGCAGCACGTTGATGGGATCGGTGGGGGGGCGGCGGATGCGTTTGCTGAAGCGCCAGTGGTTGTGTTTAAACAGGTGGGGCAGGGCTTCAAAGTAAACGGCGGCGGCAATGCCTTCAACCCCCAGCAGGCTGTTGACGGTTTGCACCCGGTCAGCTCGATGGGCGAGCGCCTGCAGGCGTTCTACCGGGCCGTCAAGTTGGGGGTTATCCAGTTTGCGGCGGTAGCGACGCAGCATGGTTCGGCTGTTGTGGATTTTGGCTTTGACGATGGCCCGGGCAGTGTTCAGGGCAAAGGCGGGGGTATCTACGCGGCGGTATTGCAGGCGGCGCAGTTGGCTGTGGCCGCCGGTGGGGCCAACTACGCGGCCTTTGTAGCGGCCGTGGCGGTCGCAAAACACCACCTCAATATCCTGGCTCATCAGCCAGGTCAGGGCGGGGGTGGTAATGCCCACATTGCCAAAAATCAGAACCTGGTCAATTTTAATCAGGGGGATGGTTTGCAGGGGCTGGTCGTCTTTTTCAACCACCAGCCGGCGGCGTTCTTTTCTTATTTTTGCGCCTTGTTCAACAACGTATAAGGGAGCCATTGCTAATTGTGAATTGTGAGTTGTGAATTGTTAATTGTGATGTGTGCCGGGCGGCGCAATCAGGGGCCAAAATTACCCAGCAAGGCGCTCAGGGTGCCGCCCAGCAGAGTCATCAGCACAAAACCGCCGCAGGCAAAGACGGGTATCAAAATAACCGAGGCGACAAATGAGCCGAGGGTGAAGCCCAGGCCCAGTTTAAAGCCATCGCCCACGGTAACGTTTATTTTGTTGTTCATAAAAAAACCTCCGTTGAAAATACGGTAGACGGTAGACGGTAGACGGTAGGCGGGGAGCGGAACTGGCGAATGCGAATGGCAACTCTGCATTCCTGCCATCCTGCTACCTGTTACCTGCGACCTGCTACCTGTTACTTGCTACCTGTTCAATTGTTAAAGTGCAACGGCAGGCCGGTTAGCGGTTCGCCGGTCTAACCTGCCCCAACCCGGCGGCGGTCTGGTAGCCCACGCCGCTGTAAAAGGAAAAGGCCGCCAGCAGGTGGAGCATATTCAGCCAGTAGCGGTCGCGGTTGAGGGCCACAAACGTTGCCTGCCCGGTAAAACCCACCAGCGTGGCGCCGCCCCGCCGGCGCTCATTGCCGGGGCGAGCGCGCTCCTGTTTGTACGGGGTGGCCCGCGAGCGGAGTTTGTAACGGCTGAGTACCACCATCTCGGCGGCAAAACGTTTGATTTCCGGGTGCAGGGCAATGGGGGCAAAGGCCTGCCAGCGCGCCAGCAAACTGCCAAACACCAACTCCGGCAGAGGCACAGGCACAAAACGTCCCCCGCTTTTAAAGGTGGTGGGGCCGGCAAACTCCAGCGTAACGCGGGGCGGCAGAGCGCGGGCGCCGCCCAGCAAAAAGGGCGCGGCCAAATCCTGATAGCTGGAGTGGCCGGCCCAGGGATGTTGGGCCGGGTCAAGCGTGGCCGCGGTCACGGTCAGGGGGTGTTCCAGCACGGTCAGGCTGGGGGGCGGGTCGGCGGCCAGGGCTTGCAGGGCGCGGCTTGTATCGGCAGACAGGCCGGTAAAACGCAGCCAGCCCTCCTGCCCGGCGGCAATGTGCAAACTGCCCTGCCGGCGCACGCCCAGCACCAGATTAGAGGCGGTGTACGGGCGAGGGCCATCGCCGGTGTGCAGGGTGTTGGCCAGCGCCGGCTCACGGCGGGCCAGCAAATCCAGCAGCACAGCCTGCGCGGCGCGCCCCACAGAAGCCGGCAGCCGGCCCTCGGCGGGGGATTTCAGTTTAAAGACAAGACTGGTGAGCATAGGTTTCTCCGGTAATCGGTAGAATCGGTAGGCGGTAGGCGGTAGACGGTAGACGGGGGGCGGGGGGCGTTATCTACCCTGTTGTTTTTGTTCGATGCTGATCATCAGACGGTACATCAGCCGGCTCACGGATTCTGCCTGCGCCATTAATGCCTGATGATTTTCAAGGTAATTCAGGTCGGTTGACAGAATAAAGTAATATTTCAACTCTTCCAGGGAAGCCTGGGCGATATTATAAAAGTGAACTTTGTCGCGCTGTCCACGGCGTTTAAAACCTTCGGCAATATTGGCCGGGGTTGAGACGGCTGCCCGGCGCATCTGGCTGACCAGACCAAACTTTTCCCCATCGGGGTATTTTTCTGTGACCCGGTAAACCTCCAAAACCAGCTTGTGCGCTTCCTGCCAGGCCACAAGCTGCTGAAAGCGGGTGATTTTTTCAGCCATTCCAGTACCCCCTTTATGCGGCAGATGGTAGACGATAGGCCCCTGTCTACCGTCTACTGTCTACTGTCTACTGTTTACTGTCTACTGTCTACCGTCTACCGTTTACCGTTTATCGTTTTTCCCGCGCCGTATTCCGCACGGCTTGCAGGTTGATAATTTCCGCCGCCTCAAAACGGGGCGGCAGGGCGTTTGGCACGGGGCGGGTACGGACGATGGGCGGAAAGTAACCGCATCGCCCGTGCAGTTCGGCCAGCAGCGCCGCCGCGCCAAAGTTGAGGCTGGGCAAAATGAGCAGCAGCGGCTCGGACTGCCACCCGGCGGCGTCCAGTCCCACCGAGTCAACCAGGGCGGTCACCTGCGGGGCAAAGGGTTCGGCGGTGTCAAACTGCGCCATCCGCTCGATGGTGCGGGTGATGGGTTGGCCGGCCAGCGCCTCGATTTGCGCGCGCTGCTCGGCGGTGGTTGGGTGAGAGAAGTTGATGAGAAGCATTGGGTCTCCTTTGTTTGTTGTTGGCCCCGGCATGGGGACGCCAGGGCTACGGCATAATTCCGTAGAACCCGCATCTCCGTAGAACCAGCATCTGCGTAGAACCGGCATCCCCATGCCGGTTTTATCCCCGCCCTGGCATGGGGATGCCAAGGCTACGGACGCCGGGGCTACGGCCAAAAATCCCGTAGGACCGGCATCCCTATGCCGGTTCATCCCTACGTTTCAAAATCCCAGGCAACAAATGGATAATCTTCTGGCTTTTGAACTAAACCAGCTTTTACCGGGTTAAAGATAACATATCGAATTGCCTTTTGGATGGCATCTGGCATCCGCAAAGCATCATCTCTAAAACCGTCTTGCCAAATCTTTGTTCCGCGTGCGTTTCGAATCTTGTTGATACT
>RFJF01000865.1 GCA_003695455.1 Chloroflexota bacterium | reverse complement strand
CGGCCTGTTTGACGTGACCGACATAAAAACGCCGCGCCGCGCGCCGCAGGGTACGGTCATTTTTCTGGGGTCGTTGCTGATGGATGACAGCGAAGCAGTATATGACCAGATTGCCGACCGCTGGCGCGCGCTGGAGTACACGCCTCTGCTGCAGCGGTACAACCACCAAATTGCACTCGAGGCTCGGCCCGGCGTAATTACGCCCACCGCGCCCAACCCGTGGATTAACCTGGGGCTGGCGGTAGCTACCATCGCCTCGGTGTGGCTGACCGGCGCAGTGTACGAATGCGGCTGTGTGCCCTCTACGCTGGGTGAATGGCTGGGCGGCCTGCCCATGATGCTGGCGATGATGGTCATCCTCATGGCCCATGAATTTGGACACTACTTTGCGGCTAAATTTCACAAAGTGGCCGTGACACTGCCTTATTTTATTCCGCTGCCGGTGATTTCGCCGGTGGGCACACTGGGGGCGTTCATCCAGTTGCGCTCGCCGTTTAAAACCAAAAAGCAGTTGTTTGATATTGGCGTGGCCGGCCCCATTGGCGGCCTGATTTTTGCCGTGCCGCTGCTGATTTGGGGCGTGGCTAACTCTGAAGTCCACCGGCTCAGCCGCGGTGATTCATCGGTGCTGGAAGGCAATTCAATTTTTTACCTGGGGTTAAAATACCTGCTGCACCAGCAGTTGCTGCCCGCGTTTGATTCCTACGCCGATTTACCGGCGGTGCAGGAGTTTTTTCTGTTGCTGGCGGGCGCGTTGCCCGCAGGCGGCGGCACAGATATTTTGATTAACTCGGTGGCGTTTGCGGCCTGGTTTGGCATGTTTGTAACGGCCATGAATTTGCTGCCGGTGGGCCAGCTTGACGGCGGTCACGTGATTTACAGCCTGATTGGCGAAAAGGCTCGCTGGCTGGGCATTGCGCTGGTGGCAATTATGGTGGCTGCCGGCATTTTCTGGTGGACCGGCTGGCTGGTGTGGGCGGTGCTGGTCTTTTTTGTGATTGGCCCCAACCATCCGCCGCCGTTGAATGATTTGGTAGAATTGGGTACCGGCCGAAGAATACTGGCCTGGTTGATGCTGTTCATATTTATCATTTTGTTCATGCCTAATCCGCTGCAACCTCTTTAAACGCAAAACAGGCTCCCAATTAGGAGCCTGTTTTATTTTGCCCAAAAATCCGTTAATCTTCGGTGGCTGCCTTTTCCACCCGGTAAACACAACTCGATGCGCCGTTGGAAATGCAGGCCACCTCTTCCACTTTGTGCAGTTTGCCGGTAATCCAGGCCATGGCTTCCATCAGCACGCCCACGGTTACGTAGCAGGCCGGCTTGTCGTGCGGGGGACGCCAGTGGCAGGGGCATTGTTCAACAATAAAATAAAACGCATCTTCTTCTTCTACCACGGTGGTGGGCTGGTTCACCCGTTCAATGGCGGCTTTAGCCATGCGGTCCAAAATGAGTTTCATTCGGGTTTTTTCCGGCAGAGCCTTGAGCGCCACGCCGGCCAGCCCCAGAATTGCGGGTTGGTCTTTAAGCCCAAACCGAAAGGTGGCACGCCCAATTCTCAGGAGCATGGCTCTGGCGCCGCGCGGGCCGTAAAAATCTTCTACGGCCTGCTGAACCGCACCGTAATCGGCAAAGCTGGCCTCCATTTCCAGATTCTTTGGTGGGAAATTGTCAATATACCGTTTGAGGCCGCCGGCATTCAATACTGCCTTAGTTCCGTTTTCTCCCATGACCTCTTCAATGGCATCCAGCAATACGCGCAGCGCCGCGTTGGGCAATGGCCGATGTTCAGGCATAAGCACACCTCCGTTGATTGATAAGGGACACACCTATTATAGCATAGCTTTTGAATATGGGTCGAGTCTTTTTTAACATTGATGATGACCAATCACAATAGGCCATTTGCGCTACCGCCAGAATCAACAAGGGCGCAGCCAGTAGTGCGCCCCAAATTATCATTTGCGATTCTACGATCACCGCGTGCGCCGCCGCCACTCTTCTTTGAGGCTCAGGGCATACAAATCATCAGCATCCAGAAAATCCTGCAACAGCCGGTTGAATTTGGCGGCTTCATCAAGCATGGGAAAATGTTTTGATTCTGCCAGCCCAATAGGCCGGATATTTTGCCAACTACCGTTTAAATCACGGGCAGGGGCAGGGTCTATCATGTCATCTTTTTCGCCGTACACAGCCAGCAGCAACGCCTCAGACTGGGCAATCAATTCCAGCCGGCTTTGCACATCAACCTGCGCCGCAGACCGAATACTGGTACTCACCACCCCCTCGGCTGTTTTTGAGGCTTCTTTCTGCACCTCTTTGTGGGCAATTTGCCGCCACCAAAAAACTTTTGACAGCATGGAATTGCTGGAAAATTCAATCAGCCGGCGGCTGATTGAATCGGCGGTGAGGGGCAGGCTGACGGCCATGACTTTTTGCACCCGGTCTGGGTGGCGGGCTGTGTATTCAAGGGCAATGGTTGCGCCCAGCGCGTGCCCCACAATGGGTGCCTCGCGAATACCCATATTTTCTGAAAAACTGTTGATTAGCTTTACATAATCCTGAATATTGTAGCGCGGTTTAGATTTATCTGAGTCGCCAAAACCCCACAGGTCAAGCGCGTAGGTTCTGTACTTGTCAGAAATCGCTTCCATGGTTGGCATCCAGTAGCGCCACGAACCAAGCCAGCCGTGCAAAAAAAGCACAGGCCGGCCCCGGCCAAACGCCTCGTAATGTACCAATCCACTGTCAATAACTACTGCGCTCATAGTTAACTCAAAACAGCCCGCGGCTGTTACCTACGATTCCAGCTTGCCGTATTTGGCAAGTATCTTGTTTACTTTGTCACACAATTCATCGGGCGCAAACGGCTTGAGAAAATAATCTTCTGCTCCCAGCTCAAAACCCACGTTGACCTCGGCCTCTTGCCCTTTGGCCGACAGGAAAACCACCGGGATATCCTTTGTTTTCTCGTTGGTCTTGAGTGCCTCACAGGCTTCGTATCCGGTCATAATGGGCATGCGCACATCCATTAGAATGAGCGCCGGGTTAACCTCCAACGCTTTTTTTACGGCTTCTTCGCCATTTGGCACGTCAACAACATTATAGCCGTTGAGTTCAAGGGTAATCACCACCAGTTCTCTGATGTCGCGTTCATCTTCTGCTACCAAAATTAACGGATCGGCCATACGTAATTCCTTTTTCTTCGCATCCCGGCACTACCGGGGTGATGTGTCCTTTACCGCCGGGAGTTCGGTAATCAACTCTTTTAAAGGTATCGGTTGCTGTATTTTTTGCCAGTGAGCTTTGCCCCATATTTTTACCGGGCCGGTATCAGAAAAAACAGGCTGGTCTGTAATCAACACCACCGGAATGTTTTTGGTCAGGGGGTCCTGCTGTAGTTGAACAAGAATCGATTCATTGTCTACATCGGGCATGTTTGTGTTCAAAAAAATCAGGCTGGGTCTGTTTAGCGCCATATCTAAACCCTGCTGGCTGTTGAACGCGCAATGCACTTCAAAACTGGCGCGTGACAACATTTCTCGCAGCCAGTTTGCGGTTTCGCGGTCTTGTTCAATGACCAAAATTCTGGAAACGGGCGGGCGGCCACTGAGGGTTTGTGTTTGCACGGCGGCCGGGTCCCGGGCCGAGATAATTTGATTGACGATGCCCAGTATTTGCTTCCGGTTTGAGTTGCGTGTAATGCTGTCAACAATGTGCAGGGCCATGCCATCGGGGGTCATTGAAAATGCCGTGAGATAAATTGGTATTTGTTTGCCATCATTTTGGGCAAGCAACTGCTCAAGCGTGGCAAATGCGTTGGCCTCGTGCAGTACCGCATCCAGCAGAATGGCTTTGAGCGTATGTCTGGCCTGTCTGGCAATTTTCAGTGCCTGTTGCACATCGGCAGTAGTGGCAACTCTGTACCCCTCGCTCTGCAAGTTGCTTTTGAGCGCGGCAACCATTGCTTTATCATCGCTGACAACGAGCAACTGTGCCCCCACCGGAGATGCCAGTTGGTCAATAACTTCGCCCTGTCCCAAATCCAATGGTACTGTAAAACTGAACGTTGTGCCAACATCAAGCTGGCTCTTAACCCAAATTTGTCCCCCCAGCAATTCTACAAAACTTTTGGTAATAGAAAGCCCAAGCCCGGTGCCGTCAACCACCTGCACCTCTGTGCGCTCGGAGCGGAAAAACCGGTCAAAAATGTAGGCAATGTCTTTTTCAACAATGCCAATGCCGGTATCTGACACATCAACCTGCACAAATCCGCCAACCAATTTGGCGTAAACGTCAATTTGACCACCTTCGGGGGTGTACTGCCAGCCGTTACCCAAAAGATTCACCAAAACCTGGGTTAGCCGGGCCTTATCGGCGTAAACGTTAGGCAACGAATCTGGCAGGTGCAGGTTAAGGTGCATGGCTTTTTTAACAAACTGCCCCTCAAATGAAATGGCAACCTCTCTGATAATGTTGATGATATTCAGCGACGTGAATTCAAGTTTGACCCGGCCGGTTTCAATCCGCGAGATTTCAAGAATATCGTTCACCAGTTCGGTGAGCCGGTTGGCGTTTGATTGAATAACCTTAACAAAATGGTGCTGCCGCTGGTTGAGTTCGCCAATTTTGCTGTTGCCGGAAAGCAGCAAATCGGCGTAACCTTTGATGGAGGTCATCGGCGTCCGCAATTCATGCGAGACAGTTGAGATAAATTCATTTTTCAGGCGTTCAATTTCGGCTTCACGGCTGATATCGCGCAGAACGGCCACAATGCTGGGTTGTTCTTCTGTGCCCAACATAACCGGCGCCAAACTCACCGTTACTGCTTTTGGCCCCACCTCAATTCTAAATTGCGCCGAACTTTCACCCTCGCCAATTCTTTTAAGCGCGGGTTGTAATTCATTATACAGCAACTGCGCCAATTCTAATTCTACCGGAGACTCTGAGCGGCCCAAAATCTGGCGCACAGGTTGATTAACCACCTCATCGGGGTTAATGTTCAGAATTTCGGCGGCCTTGGGGTTGACCAGCGTCAGGTCATGTTTGGCATCCAACACCAGCACGCCGTCGGTAATGCCTTTCAGAATGGCCTGGTTTTTGGCAGCTTCCGCCGACTGTTTTCTGAACATAGTGCCTAAACGTTTGGCCTGGTCTGTGAGCAGGCGGTACAGTTCGGCGTTGTTGACGGCGGTGGCAATTTGGGCGCTGGCGGCAGTTACCAGCTTGAGGTGATCTGCGGTAAAGTAATCGGGTTCAGGGTGAAAGAGCATCAGCACCCCCAGCACGTCATCGCCGGTGCTGAGCGGCACGGCAATGGCGGCCCGCCGTTCATCAGAGGCCAAATCGTCGCTGACCCAGTAGGGGTCATTGCGCAAATCAGACACCAGCCGCGGTTCCCGATTTTCTACCACCCGGCCGGCCAGTCCGTAGCCAACTTTGTAGGGTGTTTCTATGCCCCCGCGCCGCAACGGTTTGCTGCGCCCCAGCGCGGCCCGGTACACCAGATGGCCGGTGCCTTTTTCAAGCAGCAAAATTGACCCCTGAGAAATGCCGATGGCGCGGTTAATCAGGTTGAGCGCTTCGTTCAGCACACGGTCAAGGTCAAAACTGGCCGACAATTCACGGGCAATCTGGTAGAGCGTGCCCACCCGGTCCCGTTCTTCGGTGAGGTCCTGCAGGGTTCTGGCAAGTTCGTCGGTGCGCAGGGCCACGCGCTGTTCCAGCTCTTCGGTCAGTTGGTTGAGCCGCTGCACCAATTGCGCGTTCCTAATTGCCACCGATGCCTGGCTGCCCACAAATGATAGCAACTGCACATCTTCGGCGTCAAAGTGGCGCAACTGGCTGGCTGCCACAAAAATAGCGCCGTTGATGTTTTCTTTAATATCATAAATGGGAACACCCACCACGGCTTTGATATTCAGGCGAGACAGAATATCTTGAAACCGGGCGGGCTGGTCCTGGTCATCACCTTTGGTGCCGGCCGGCAGAATGACGGGTTGTTGTGTGGTGGTTATGCGCTCCATGAGGGTGCCCCACAACTGCCGGATATCTGAGCCGGGGTCTCTGATAATTGTAGACGTTACTGTGCCGTGGCCGGGTTTAGATTCTTCCAGGGATGGGTTGGTGGCATACTCAACAATTTGCTGGTCGGTTTCATCATCAAGCAGCAGAATAGTTCCCAAGTCGGTGTTGGTCAGAGTCAGGGCGTTGTTGATAACTGAGCGGCAGACCTGGTGCACCTCAAGCGTGCGGCTCACCTCAACCCCCAGGTTGTACAGGCTCTGCATTTCTGTGGCCCGGCGGCGCGTATCTTCCAGCAGGCGAGCGCTTTCAATGGCCACCGCGGCCAGGTCGGCCAGGGTGGTGACCAGTTTTAACATGTTCCGGTTTTGAATAACCGTTTCTATGGCAAAAATGCCAATTACGGCCTCTTCTGTTTTAAGCGGCACGTAGGTTACATCATCGGGCAGGGGCAGCCCAAAACTGGTAATGGTGTCTTTGCGGGTATTGCCGTGAACCAGCAAAACTTCGCCGGATTCAATGACCGAGGCGAACGGCTCGGAATAAATGGAAATATCGCTATCGTTGAAAAGTTCTACCAGAAATCCGGGGATATTTTTGGTATCGGCCATTTTCATGGTGCCGGTTGTTTTGTCAATCAGCCAGATTGACCCCTGATGGTCCCCCACCAGGTCAAACACGGCATCCAGCACCAGGTTCAGCACTTCGTTCAAATCCAGTGCCCGGTTCAGCGATTGGGCAACCTCGGTGAGGGCGGCAAGCTGGCGCACCTGCTCTCTGGCCTCGTCAAACAGGCGGGCGTTTTGCAGGGCCACCGCCACCTGATTGGCAAAGGCCAAAATTACGTCAACATCTTCCGCCGAGAAGAAATTGGGCTGGTCTTTGTCAAGCGCCATCAACCCCAGAATGTTGGTGCCGTAGGTAAGCGGCACGCCCAGCCAGCTTTTTGTTTTGGCGTGATAGGGCGATGTGAAAAAGCCGGCAAATTCCTGGCGCGTATTTTTAATGATGACCGGCTCCTGAGTTTCAATGACCCGCCGGTTGGGGTTGTCGCCGGTCATTGAAAAGGATGTGCCCACCATTTTTTGGCCGGCTTCCCACCCCCGGCCGCCAATGATGACCAGCCGGTCACCTTGCAACAGTTGAATGTTGGCCCGCCCGTAATTTACAACCCGGCTCAACTCCTGCAAAATAATGTTGAGCAGCTCATCAAGCTCCAGCTGAGAGCTGATGGCCTCGGCCACGCCGCGCAGCGTATCGGCCAGTTTGCGGCGCTGCTTTTCCCGTTGGAACAACTGGGTGTTTTCAATGGCGGCGGCGGCGTGGTTGGCAAAGGTTTCCAGTATGCGAATAACTTCCGGGGCAGGGCGGCGGCCGTCAACCGGGTTAGACACCGTGAGCAGGCCAATCACCTGGTTGTTGATATCGGTCAGCGGCACCAGCAGCAAATCGCCGCTTTGCCACAGGCTGCGCTCCGGCGCAAGGTTCAACAAAGAAGGAACTTCTGTTTGGGGTTGGGTGGCGGCCGGTTGCTGTTTTTCAATGTACGGAATGTGTAATTTATCCTGCCACACATCCATTTGTTCAGCCGGAACAAAAAACGATTGCCCCACTCTGAACTCATCGCTCATGACAACTTGCAGGTTTTCCAGCGGTTTGGCCTGCTCCGGGGCTTTCAGCGCATCCAGTTGGGCAATGGGAATACCGGCGCCCACCTCAGGAAAAATTTTGGGCGGCGAACCTTTTACCCGGCTGATTAAGACCACATCAAACCCTACGGATTCTGAAATGGCAAAGGCAATATCCTCAAGCACATCCGGCAGCGGCCGATTGGTGCGGAACGCATCGCTGATTTCTGAAATCCGCGATAGCTGCTCGGCGCGGCGGCTGGCTTGTTCGCGTTCAATAATTTGCTGCTGGTAGGCCTGGGCATTGCCAATGGCAACCGCGGCGTGGTTAGAAAGGGCTTCCAGGTATCTGAGCTGGTTGGTGTTAAAAAAGTTTAACTGCCGGCTTTCAAGGTTGATAACCCCAATGGCCTCGCCGGCGTAAGAAATAGGAACCACCACTTTTGACCGCGATTTGTACCCCAAATCTACGTAATCTTCATCTTGCAGCACGTCGGCAACCAGTATTGACCGGTTGGTTTGAATAGCGCGGCCAATGATTCCTTCTTTTACCAGCAGTTTGCGGGTCAGCGGTGTATTGGCCCGGTGCTGGGACCGCAAATGTTTGTCAACACCCTGATATGCCGCCAACATTCCGGTACCGGCATTGTAAAAATAGACATCGCCGTAGTCAGCGCGGGTAAGCTGCATGGCTTCTTGCAGCACCATGCCCAGAATTTTTTTCATATCCAGGGTGCTGTTCAGCTCTTCGCTAACCCGCTGCAGCCCGGCTAATTCATCAACCCGGCGCTGCAACTGCTGGTTTGTCTGGCTGAACAAGCGCACATTTTCCAGCGCAGCCGCCACCTGATGCGACACAATTTCAAGCAGGGTCACATCTTTGGGCGCAAAGGCCTCGGTAGCGCGGGCCACCAGTTCAAGCGTACCCAAAAAGCGGGCGCCCAGTTTTAGCGGCACCCCAATAAATGAACCGTACGGAAATTTTTCTACCCCAACTTTGGGTTTTACTGCTTTAAATGAAGCAATATCGCCAATTAACAACGATGTTTGCCGGCTGGCAATCCAGCCGGTGTATCCTTCACCGGGGCGGTACTGCTCGCCTGCGTGTGTTCCGTCGCTGTCTTCCGGCAGGCGCAACGCCGTTCTGAGTGTCTGTGTTTCTTCATCCAGCAGGCAAATTTCGGCCACATCAAAGCTAAAAAGTTCCTTTAAAAAGGGCTGGTCAAGAATGACCCGGCAGGCCGATTGAACATCTTGCAAAGCCGAAGGGTCGGCAAAGGCGGCAGTCATCTGATTGATGAGGTTCAGTTCGCGGTTGTGGCGGGCGGCGCTCATTTGCAGGCGGTCATTTTGCACCACGGCCGCAACCGGATGTTGTTCAATAAATTGACCAACCACGTGCGCCGCGTTAGCAGCTTTACTGACGTTTAAAAGTAACACAACACCCACCCACTGCGTTTCGCCAGAGGGCACAAGCGGCGCGGCCAACGCTGCGGTTTTTTGGGGCAAATCGGCCAGTAACGGGGCAAGCAGGGGGTGTTTTCTGAGCGCGGCGCCACTAACAATCTGCGCAGAGTCTGTGCGGGCCAGCCAGTGACGTCCCTTTTCACTGAGCGCAACCGGCACAAATGGTGGTTTCACGTCGGCAGGGGCCACGGCGTGGGGG
>RFJF01000864.1 GCA_003695455.1 Chloroflexota bacterium | reverse complement strand
TGCCGGCTTTTGAAGCAGACCTGGCCGAACTGACCAACGGGCAGGTTTCGGTGGTAAAATTGTAAAATAAAAAGGCGGCCCGCAAGCCGCCTTTTTGTAAACACATCAGTTACCGGCTGCGGTCGTCAATATCTCCACGATAAGACAGCGCCTGGGGGCCGCGCTCGCCGGTGCGGATGCGCACCACATCCTCTACCGGGTAGATAAAAATCACGCCGTCGCCCTGCCGGCCGGTAACGGCAGTCTGCTGAATAACCTCGATGGCTTTTTCAAGGTTACGGGTACTCAACACAATATTAAGCTGCACCCGCGGCAACATGTCAACTCGGTACGTACCACTCCGGCCCGAAAGCTCAATTCCTCCCTGCCGGCCGTGTCCTTCCACGTGGATAATATTCATACCCACAATTCCAATATCATACAGTGCTTGTTTTACTTCATCCAGTTTCTCATCCCGAATGTAGGCTTCAATTTTTCTAAACATTTGTATCCTCTTTTGGCAGCAAGTTTGATGGTTTCTCAGGAAGCGTAAGCCCGTTCGCCGTGTGCGCTGATATCCAGCCCGATATCTTCTTCCACCTCAGACACACTCAAACCGACCGTACTCTGCAAAATTTTTGTCAGCACAAACGTGATGCCACCGGCAAAGGCTACCGTAATCACCACACTAACCAGTTGAATAACAAACTGCATAGGGTTGCCGTAGAACAACCCATCGGCGCCGGCGGGATTGATGGTAGTGGTGGCAAATAACCCGGTAGCCAGCGCACCCCACGTGCCGGCCATACCGTGGCAGGCCCACACATCCAGCGATTCATCCAGGTGGCGCGACTCGCGGAACTGGATAGCGTAGTAGCTTATTGGCGCGGCCACCGCGCCAATAACAATGGCTGCCAGCGGCGTTACAAAACCGGCCGCCGGGGTAATAGCCACCAACCCCACTACCGCCCCGGTCACAATTCCAAGTACGCTGGGCTTGCTGTCGTGCCAGGCCAAAAGCATCCAAATCAAACCGGCGGCCGCGGCGGCAGTATTGGTGTTTACCAGGGCCGTAACGGCCAACCCGTCGGCGGCCAGAGCGCTGCCGCCGTTAAACCCAAACCAGCCAAACCACAACAATCCGGCCCCCAACACCGTCAGGGGAATATTGTGAGGCTCAAGCGTGCGCAGACCAAATCCTCGGCGGGGCCGGATGACCAGCGCAAACACCAACGCCGAATATCCGGCAGTGATGTGAACCACGTTGCCACCGGCAAAATCCAGTGCGCCCAACTGCCCCAAAATACCGTTACTTCCCCACACCCAGTGCGCTACCGGATCGTACACCAGCGTGGCCCACAACACAGTAAACAGCAAAAACGCCTTGAACCGGATGCGTTCTACAAACGCGCCGGTAATCAGCGCCGGAGTAATCACGGCAAACATCATCTGGTAACCGGCAAATGCAAGGTGCGGAATAGTAGGCGCGTAACTGCCTGGTTCTGCAGACACGCCGTTAAAGCCCACAAAGTCCAGCCCGCCAATCAGCCCGCCAATGTCTGAGCCAAAAGCCAGCGTGTACCCAATCAGTACCCACTGGATACTGATCAGACAAATTGAAATAAAGCTCAGGTTCAGTGTAGACAAAATATTCTTTTTGCGAACCATCCCCCCGTAAAAGAACCCCAGCGCCGGGGTCATCATCAGCACCAGTGCAGTTGATATTAAAATCCAGGCGGTGTCTCCGGTATTTATTGAATTTTCCATGTTGCGTTGCAATCCTCCTTTGATATATTGGTAAATAAAAAAAAGCCCCCGACTGAATCCAAAATGAATTCATTTTCGAGGGCTTCACGGCCACAAATAATATTACCAGGGTCAAGTTTCCTGCACAGCTGACGCCTGCTTTTTGCGGCCAAATCGTAGCATATCAGCGTTATTTTGTCAAAAAACCCTGCTTATAAACCAACACCAGTAGTAGAAACAAGCGGTAGCCATTGCAATCTTTTCATTACTTTTTCATTCTACCTAACCCGGACAAGCCGGAACCAAACAGGAAATGAATCACAGATTACACAAATTTCTCGGATTAAAAAATTAAAAATCTGTGTCATCTGTGAAATCTGTGGTTAAACTTTCCTTGCCCAAAAAACAAGCTTTTGACTGAAAAGGGCATTTTCCGGTAAACGCACTTATGTGTCTGAAAAATTCATTTTTTTCAGCGCCGGTTTGGTCACTTTGCCCATGGCGTTGCGCGGCAGGTCATCCAGCACAAGAATTTCGGAGGGAACCTTGTACGGCGCCAGCCGTTCTTTGGCCCAGCCCCGCAGACCCTCCGCCGCCAGCGACGCCCCCGTTTCCAGCACAAGCGCCGCGCACACCCGTTCGCCCCACTCCGGGTCCGGCACGCCCACCACCGCGCATTCACGAATGGCCGGGTGCGTACGCAACACCTCTTCAATTTCCAGCGCCGACACCTTGAATCCCCCCGTTTTGATAATATCCACCGAGTTGCGGCCCAAAATCCGGTACACACCGTCGGGGCGGCGCAAGGCCGTATCGCCGGTGCGAAACCAGCCATCCTGAAATGCCTGCGCGGTAGCTTGCGGGCGTTGCCAGTACTCGCGGAACACGCCTGGCCCGCGCACCTGAATTTCGCCGGGGGTGTTGGGGGCGTCAACCGGAAGGCCGGCCTCGTCAACCAGCCGCAACTCCACGCCCGGCATAGGGCGACCCACGTGGCCGGGTACGCGCTCGCCGCGGAGGGGGTTAGACAGCCCCATCCCAATCTCTGTCATCCCGTACCGTTCCAGCAGAGTGTGGCCGCTAATCTGCCGCCATTTTTCCAGCACGCTCACCGGCAGCGCCGCCGAACCGGAAACCATTAGCCGCATCTGCACACAAGCCGCCGACATTGCCTGCCTGCGTTCCGGCAACGCCGCATCCCAGGCGGCAATCAAACGGGCGTAAATTGTCGGCACGGCCATAAAAGCGGTAATTTGCCCGGTTTCAAATATCTGCCACACCTGTTCGGCGTTGAATTTGGGTAAAATAAAGCAGGATGCGCCCACCCACAACGGGGTGGTGAGTACGTTGACAATACCGTGCACGTGATGCAGCGGCAGAACGTGCAAAATCCGGTCATCGGCAGACCAGCCCCACGCCGAAACCATCGCGGTGACTTGCGCCTGAATATTTTGGTGGGTTGAGACCACGCCTTTGGGTTTGCCGGTTGTACCGCTGGTGTACACAATCATGGCCCGGCGTTGCGGCTCAACCTGCGGCAGTTGGCGGCTTGCGGTGGCCGACAAAAGTTCCGGGGTGGTTACAAACCGACGGTGCAACTTGTGGGCCACCGGACGCAGCTTGCCGGCAAAATCGGGATGAGCCACCACAATTTCGGCGTCAGAATCGGCAATCACGTATTCCAGTTCCGGCGCGGGGTGCGAAACCGCCAGCGGCACGGCGATTCCGCCGGCCCGCCAGATTCCCCACTGTACCGCCGCGTACTCAAAACCGGGTGGCGTCAAAAATGCTACCCGCGCCTCGGTCAGGTCATTCCGGCCGTTGAGCAGGCCGGCCGCCGCCCGCGCCGATGAATTCAGCAATTGCCGGTAACTATATTCGGCGTTCAAAGTTACAATGGCGGTACGGTTGTCAAATTGCAACGCGCGTTCAATCAGGGGCAGGCTCATTGGTTTTCTCCCGAGGTGTTTTTTCTGGTTTGCAAACTGCTTTTACCACACCCCGCCAGAGGAGCGCAAATCAGCCGGAGAAAGCAACCAATAAACGGCAAATGTTGGCACGATTATTTGGAATTTGGTACAATCAGGCCACATTTAAAATTGAGGTGCAAAATTATGAGTGAGGAAAAAATTGTAGTGCGGATAAAACGCCGCGACCGGACCATGGTCTTTCCGGTGAATGAGCGGGACCGGCTGCGCGAGCTGCTCAAAGACCGAATCTGGTGGGACCGGCGCAGTAATCGCTGGGCAGGCCGCGGCGACGTGAACGAATTGAAAGAGATACTTGAATCCGCCGGGTATGCGGTAAAAATAAACTGACAATGGTTTTTGATGGAACCAACAAAAAAGCCGGGGGCCAATCCCCGGCTTTTGATTTGCACCTTTTGCAGCGAGTTGTTTACTCTTCCTCGTCTCTGGCTTCGGTAATAACTTCCGGTTCGGCGCCCGCTTCGATTTCGCCTTCGGCGGCTTCCAACTCTTCTTCTTTGCGCGGCGCTTCAATTTTTACCACCATCGAACTGGGGTCGGACAAAATAGTGATGGCCTCCGGCACAGCCAGGTCGGCCACAGTAATAGAATCGTTAAATTCCTTCAGGTTTTCAATGTTCACTTCAATGGAAGAAACAAGGTCATTGGGCAAACATTCAATTTCCAGTTGATCCAGACCCTGCGTTAGCACACCGCCCAGGTCGGCCACCGCGGGAGCTTCGCCAACCATTTCCAGCGGAACGCTGGCAGTGACTTTTTCGTCCATTTTCACTTTAAAGAAATCAACGTGCAGGTATTGCCGGGTAATTGAATCACGCTGAATTTCACGGGCCAGGGCCATCACGGGTCTTTTTCTGCCAACTTTGAGCGCAACAAGCTGGTGCGTGCCGGCCTCATCCATCACCCGCGTCAGAGACCGGGCATCAATTTGCAGCAAATCGGCGTCTGTACCCTGCCCGTACATGACCACCGGCACCAGCCCCTGCTTGCGCAGGTTTTTGGCGTGACCTTTACCGGTCTGGCGCACTTCGGCTTTTAATTCTAGTGTGTCCATAATATTCACAGCTCCTTAATTCATCATCAGGCAAATAAAAATCGCCCTGCCAGGCGACTATTGTGCAATTCACAAAAGACAACCCAAGCATTTTAGCGATAAACGGCCAACTCGTCAAATTGTGCCGGCGCCTGCAACCAAAAACCAGCGCCGCCAACGCTTGACAATTTTGCGCCAAACCGTTACATTTCTCAAGCACGTCGGCGCTGGCACGGCGGGTAAATTCTGCAAACGTTGGTAAAACCTATGAACGCAAAATCTAACAAACCGTTGATTCCGGTTGAGGACGCGCTGGCCAAAATTTTAAGCCATGTGACACCGCTTGACACCGAATGGGTGCCGCTCACCCAAAGCCTGGGCCGGATTCTGGCAGAGCCGATAACATCTGCCGTGAATGTACCGCCCTTTGCCAACTCGGCAATGGACGGTTACGCTATTGTGGCTGCCGACAGCGCCGGCGCGAGCGCCCAGTCGCCTCGCCGGCTGCAGGTTGTTGACAACATTCCGGCCGGGGTTTCTCCCACAAAACGGGTCGAATCCGGCGCCGCCGCCCGAATTATGACCGGCGCCCCCATGCCGCCCGGCGCCGACGCGGTTATTCGGTTTGAGGAAACCAGCGAATATATTGCCACCGACGGGCTGGCCGAAAACGAGGTTGCCCTGTTTGCCGCCGTAAAACAGGGCGATAACGTGCGCCACCCCGGCGAAGACATTCGAAGTGGACAGACTATTCTGCCTGCGGGCCACCGGCTGCGCCCTCAGGATGTGGGCGTGCTGGCTGCCGTTGGGCAGGCGCGCGTACCGGTGTACCGGCGGCCAAAGGTGGCAATTCTGGCCACCGGCGATGAACTGGTGAGCATTGAGCAGCCGGTGACACCCGGCAAAATCCGCAATTCAAACGAATACGTGCAGGCGGCTATGGTAGAAAAATACGGTGGCCAGCCGGTAATGCTGGGCATTGCCCGTGACACCATTGAGGATTTAACCGCCAAAATCCGGGCCGGCCTTGAGCAAGATGTAGATTTGTTTCTCACATCGGCCGGGGTCTCGATTGGTGATTTTGACATGGTCAAAACCGTGCTGGCCAGCGAAGGCCAAATGCAATTCTGGCAGGTTGCCATAAAACCGGGCAAACCGCTGGCATTTGGAATGCTGCACCACCGGCGCGGCATTCCGCTGATTGGGCTACCCGGTAACCCGGTGGCCGCCATGGTAGCTTTTGAGGTGTTTGCCCGGCCGGCTATTCTCAAACTGGCCGGCTGCGCCAACCGGCAGAAAAACAGCGTGCGGGCCAGGCTGGACGAAGAAGTAACCAACAGCGGCCGGCGTCACTACATGCGCGCATACGTTTACCAAAAAGAAGGTGAGTATCACGTCACCACTCGCGGCAGCGGAGTCAATATACAGGGGTCCGGCATTTTAAGTTCGATGGTTTGGGCCAACGGGTTGGCGGTGATACCGGAAAACGTGACCTATCTGCCGGCGGGTCACTCAATTGAGGTGTGGATACTTGACTGACCGGCGTGATTTAGATAAACTTGCAACAATTAAAATTTTAACCCCAAGAAGGAATACATGAGCAAAAAACGAACACGAACACGTACATCATCAAAAGCCCAACAGCAACAATCCGGAGTCTCAACCCCAATGATTATTGGCGTAGCTGTGGCGGCGGTGTTGATTGTGGTGGGGCTGGTGCTGCTGGGCAACTGGAGTCAGGGCAAAGCCGAGCCGGTTGACGTCAGCTCACTGGCTACCATAGGAGACGCCGACGCGCCGGTTACCATCATTGAATATTCGGATTTTGGCTGACCGCATTGTCGAGACTTCGCTCTCGACACATTTGATCTGCTGGCAGCAGATTACATAGACACCGGTAAAGTCAAGTTTGTGGTTTATCCGTACTATCTGGGCCGGCCTGAAATGGGGCTGGCTATGGAAGCCGCCTACTGCGCCAAAGACCAGAACAAGTTTTTTGAATACGAACACGCCCTGTATGAAGTTCAGGGACAAATAGATTACAGCCCCAATTCGCTGGTGGACCTTGGAGCCAGCATTGGCCTTGACGGCGACGCGCTGCGCAAATGCATTGCCAACCGCCAATACCGGGATTTTGTAGAAAACGGCCGAAAAGCGGCCACCCAGCGAGGCGTAAACTCAACGCCAATATTTTACATCAACAACCAGCGCGTTGAAGGTAACCAACCATACGACAACTTACAGCGCGTCATCGAGCAAGAATTGGCAATTGCCCAATAGTCTGAACACTTACTTGAACCAACACTAACCCGGGGGCGGAATAATCAAATCTTGCAACAAAAAAGGCTTTTCGTTTTCGACTGGAAAGCAGTAACCAATTAAATTCTATTGCGAGGGTGAAAATGGCCACAGAAATCATCTGCCGTGCAAGCGACTGCATTTATTGGGATGATAAAATCTGTACATCTGACAAAATTACATACGACCCCGAAGAGGGCTGTCTCAATTACGAAATGCTTGACGACGTCATTGAGTTGGATGATAGCGATGACGACGACTGGGAAGACGATGAACTGCTGGATGACGATGACGATGACGATGATCTGTGGGATGATGACGAGGAAGATGATGACCTCTTTGCAGATGAGGATGAAGATCCCGACAAGTGGGTTTACTAACCGATAGTTCAAGTTAGCACCATCGTCAACACCATCTCAATTTAAAAGGTATCTGCCTTTAAAAACCGTGAGCCAGGGGTCAACCTCCCTGGCTCGTTTTGTACCTGAAACGCTACAAGGAGACGCAATGCCCCAAAATCATGTTGATTACCTTTTTGTTCACGGCTGGCTGGTCACTATGGATAGCCAGCTAAACGTCTACACCGACGGCGCCATCGCCGTAAAGGATGATGCGATAATAGCCGTTGGCCCCACCGCCGAACTGGAGGCCGGTTACACCGCCGGTACCGTCATTGACTGCACAGACTGCATCATCAGTCCCGGCCTGGTCAATGCCCACACTCACGCCCCCATGACCCTGCTGCGCGGCCTGGCCGATGACCTGCGGCTTGATGTGTGGCTCTACGGCTACATGATGCCCGTTGAGCGTGAATTTGTGGACCACAATTTTTGCTACACCGGCACCCTCCTGGCCTGCGCCGAAATGATTCGTTCCGGCATCACCACATTCTGCGATATGTACTACAATGAAGCCGAAGTAGCCCGCGCCACCGCCAAAGCCGGTATGCGCGCCATTCTGGGCCAAACCATCCTCAAATTCCCGTCGCCCGATGCCAGCAACTACGACGAAAGTCTGGAATACTGCCGCAATTTCATTGAGGCGTGGCTGGAACATCCGCTGGTCATTCCGGCGGTGGCGCCGCACGCCGCCTACACAGCCACCCCGGATATGATAAAAAGCTGCGTGGCGCTGGCTACCGAGTACGATGTTCCACTGCACATCCACATTGCCGAAACCGCACTGGAACAAAAAAACAGCGTGGCCCAATTTGACACCACCGTGGTACCGTGGCTGGATCAGTACAACCTGTTCAACGCCAAAGTCATTGCCGCCCACTGCGTGCACCTGGAAGAAACCGAAATGCGCACCCTGCACCGGCACAACACCGGCGTGGCTCACTGCCCCAGCAGCAACCTGAAATTAGCCAGCGGCGTGGCCCCCGTGCAAAAAATGGTTGATTTGGGCCTGCACGTGGGCATTGGCACCGATGGCCCCGCCTCGAACAACGATTTGGATATGTTCGAAGAAACCCGGCTGGCCTCATTTCTGCAAAAAGGAATTTTTGCCGACCCAACCCTGCTGCCGGCCCGCCAAACCTGGGCGCTGGCCACCATCGAAGGGGCGCGCGCCCTGCACATTGACCATTTGACCGGCTCGCTGGAGCCGGGCAAACGGGCCGATATTGCCGTAATTGCCGCCGACAGCACCCACCAACTTCCCCGCTTTACCCGAGACCCGGAAGCCGTCTACTCGCAACTGGTGTACGCCACCAAAGCCACAGACGTGCGCCACGTTATGGTCAACGGCCAAATGCTGATGCAAGACCGCAACCTGCTCACCATCAATGAAGCCGGCATCATTGCAGATGCCCGGCAAATTGCCGCCCAAATTGATGCGTTTCTCACGGCCCGAGAGGACAACCTGCTTTCAAAACTGCTGGCCATCACCGCCGATTTTATTCCGCAGGAAACCTATGAAATTCAGGTAAAAATTTGCCTGTCACAGCCGGTTAACCTTGACGCCATGCTGGCCAAAGCCGGCCTCTCCCCCTTCCGCACCTCCATTCGCAAACAGTACGATACCTACTTTTTCTTTGACGACCCCGAAGCCGGCCGCCTCCGCTTCCGTGAAGACGAAGTCAAGCGCAGCCAGGCCGATGAAGTGCCGGCAGAAACTTTTTACCGCATGACGCTCATGGGGCCATCCAGCGAGCGCAACTTTGAAAATTCCATTGTGCTCAGCCGGAGCCGGTTCAACGCCACCGCCGGCCACACCCGCCGCTTTTACCGCGAATACTTCAGACCGGCAGCCATCCGCGACGTAGTAAAATCGCGCCAGCGCTGCCACGTGGTTTACAAAGACAAAGATTTTGCCATCAATCTGGACCAACTGGAAGATGCAAACCAGGTCTACCTGGAAATCAAAAGCCGCACCTGGAGCGCCAAAGACGCCGCACTCAAGGCAGAACTCATCGGCGAACTGCTGGGCATCTTTGGCTTTGACCAGCAAAATCAACTCAAAGTTGAGTACGTAGACCTGACAGAGTAACACCCAAACAGCGAGGTTTCAGATGTCTATTTTTGATTTATCACTTGAGGAACTGCAAATCTATCGTCCGGCCCTCACCCGTCAGCCGGATTTTGAGCAATTCTGGCAAACTACCCTGGCCGAAGCGGCCCAACAACCGCTCAACGCAGAATTGACAGCGGTTGATTACCCGGTGCCGGAAATCCGGGCATTTTCTACACGTTACGCCGGCTGGCAGGGTGCAAGCGTTGCCGCCTGGTACCTGCGCCCATCGGGCAACGGCCCTTTTCCGGCAATGGTGTTTTACCACGGCTACACCCGTTCCAAAGAAGGCATTTACAACTACCTGCCGTGGGTGCTGCAAGGCTACGCAGTACTGGCCGTGGATGTGCGCGGCCAGTCTGGTGAAACGGCCGACACCGCCACGTACAGCAGCGGCCACGCACGCGGCTGGATGACCAAAGGCATCCTCAGCGAGTACGAATATTACTATCGCGGCGTTTACGTAGACGCGGTGCGCGCGCTGGATTTTTTGGCCGCCCGGCCTGACGTTGACATAACCCGCGTGGGGCTAACCGGCTTCAGCCAGGGCGGAGGGTTGTCGCTGGCAGTGGCGGCGCTGGATAATCGGCCGGCACTGACTATGCCCGGCATGCCGTTTTTGTGCCACTTTGAACGCCCGCTGCAAATCAGCCGCGCCTATCCCTATTGGGAATTTGCCGATTATTTACGTGATTACCCGCACCGCACTGCGCGTGTATTCAAAACGCTGTCTTATTTTGACAACCTCAATCTGGCCGATAAAATAAAATGCCCGGTGCTGGTCAGTGTGGGATTAATTGATGAAATATGCCCACCGTCCACCGTTTTTGCCGTGTACAACCATCTGCCCGGCCCCAAACAGATTGCTGTTTTCCCCTACCACCAGCATGAACGGCCACAAACGCACTGGCACACCCAAATGCAGTGGGCCAATCATTACCTGCGCGGCGTAGCAAAACTTAACACAGACGCAGACAACTGACACTCAACTCACCGGCAAAACTCAAGGAGGAGAAATTATCAATGCTTTATGATTTTACCGTAGGCGATAAAGTGAAGTGGTTGAGTCACAGTAAAGGAAAATGGGTAGAAAAACGGGGCGAGATTATTGAAGTGGTACCAGCTCAACGCGGCGTGATGCTGGACAAATACAAAGGCACCTACAACCTGAGCAGTTTCAGCAAAAGCATGCCCCGTCTGCATGAATCTTATGTGGTTGCGGTCCAAGTACCCAAAGGCAAACCAAAATTATACTGGCCCCGGGCCAACCAACTGGAACCGGATGAAAATTAACAGCAATCCAGCAGCCTGTGTTTGAATTTCCCGAAATCCGGTTGATGCTGGCCCGGCTGTTGATTTTGTTGTTCACGGGCTTCATTGGGTGGATGACCTACCAGAGCAACCGTTTACTCAAAGAGATACGGTTAGACTTTAACATTCTGCTGTCTGTTCCGGAAATACTCAGCCGGCTGGTGATGGTGCTGGTCTGCCTGTTTCTAGCCTGGTTCACCGGATTATCGGGGGTGGCGCTAGGTTTTACGGTGTCTAACTGGCCCCAAAGCATACTGGCAGGTCTGGCGGTGGGCGTTGTGGTGCAGGCCGGGGTCAATTGGGTTACCAACCAGGCTATTCAACGGGTTGGCAAACATGTTTACTCACCGTGGCTCATACTCAACATTTTACCCCGCAGGAATGTGGAATGGCTGCTGGTGGGGCTGGCATTCATTCCGGCCGTAGCCATGGAGGAGCTGCTGTTCCGCTCGCTGCTCATTGGCGGGTTTCAGGGTGTTCTTCCAACCGGCCTGCTGATTGTTGCCACGTCAATTGTGTTTGGGTTTATGCACCAACCACAGGGCAAATTGGGGATGACGGTGGCCGGAGCCATTAACGCGCTGCTATCAACGTTGTTTGTGCTCACCGGCCAACTGCTCATTACGCTGATTGCCCATTACACGGTAAACATGCTGCAAGTGATATTCGCCCATTTTCAGCGAGACCGGCTGGAAAATTACTAACGATGCGCGTCCACCATTGACAAAATATGTGGGCAATGCTATGCTGGTAGCGTGTATTCTTGACATAAACCCGATTTGTGTTCCTTTGGAATGCAAACAGAGCATAACAAGTTGCAGGGTTCAGAGTCACAGGCGGCATGGTTGCAAAATCATATTTGGCTATTCGCCACCCCTGACTCCCGACCCCTGATTCCTAGTCCCTTCAGAGGAGACAATTATGGCCGTTTCCTACCCCGATGTCATTGGCAATTATTTAAAGCCCGGCCTTCGATTTGAGACCGGCGGGTTGCAATACGCCGGCTATTTTGAACCGTCCGGCATTGCTCCCGGTCAGGTGGCGCATCTGTACCTCTTTTTGCAAAACACCCTCAACGTACCGCTGGCGGTCAATTTCCAAATTGAAGTTCCCAAAGCAGGGGGTTTTTTGAGAAGCAAGCATCCGCTGCTTGAAATAAAAAACCCTGCGCTTGCGGTAGAATTATCGCAGGGTGAAGCGGGATTGCTGACCGTGCCGGTCACAACCACCTCGCATACCGTCCCCGGCAAACTGCCGCTCACCATTGTTCCCAAAATTACCTCCAAAAATCGAGGCAAACGCGTGCGCCCTGTCCAGTCAACCAGCAACCTGGGAACCGGCCTCATTGAATCTCCAATGGGGCTTAATCTGGTCAGCAGCCTGGGGGCCACCTATTCTGAAAAATCCGTAAAAAAAGCGGCCTTCAATTTAACCGTTGCCGGCAAACCTGAGCCGTTACAGCGTGCGCCCAAACTTGAACACAGCTACGAGTCAATCTGGATTGAAAAAGACCTCAACCTGTTAAACCGGGCAGTGCAGGAATTAAACGAACGGCAGGTTAAAATAAAAGATGACCTCAACGTAGAGCAGCTTTATGTAAATATGTACGGCGAAGCCGTAGGTCGGTTTGCCGATGCCGGCCTGCCCATGCGCATTGGTGAAGCCATTGTTATGGCTAAAATGCTCACCTACAGTTGCCACTATTTTCTCAGCAGCCCAAAACGCGCCAACGGGCTGCTGGTTCCCATTTGGGAACGTGCGCTTGACGAGCGTGTAGACACCACCGACACGCTGCACGTCATTCGTTCGGTGGGGTTTCATCACATTATCCGGCTGGCGGTAGCCACCAGTTTTAGCGTAATCAGCAAGGTCTTTAAACGCCAGTACTGGCCGCTTGACGAACGGCTGGCCGTGGGCAACCACATCGCCGACCACCTGGAAACCGGACAATCGCTGGATTTGGAATTTTTGTATTTACCGCTGTTGATGGGTGGAACGCAAATCGCTAACAAAGTGCGATTGCAAGGTGAGGACATTGACCACACCCTGGCCCTAATAAAACGCGCCCGCGAAGCGCGGACGCGTCTGTTTGTGGACCAGGATATGGAAAAGGCAGACAAAATTTACCGCCGAATTCTCAACCGGGTTGCCGCCTGATTTTTATACCGGTCGTCCGGCTTTCATATCGGCCAGCCGGTTTTCCAGTTCTGCCCGGCGTTCAGCGGCGGCCCGGCGGCTTTCGGCCACAATTTCATCAAAACGGCTTCGCGCCTTCAGTTGCAAATCCTGCCCGCTCTGCGGTGTGGTGAGCAACACGGCCACAAAGCCCATCACCAGTCCTGTCAGAAACCCTGCAAAAAAACGCATTCAACATCCTCCTGAAAAATTTTGTTCACCGGGTTGGGCTGCGTCCAACCTGCAAAAACAATCTGGTCAAAAACCTGCCCTATTATACCACGTCCCAAAATTGGGGGGAAGCCTGCCGCCGGGTTTGGCGCTCAGACAGAGTGCCCCGGCGTTTGCTATTGTACCACCCCCACAGTAGAATGTCACCTCACACGCATTAAAATTCCAGATTATGTTGAGCCGCCATGTTTGTAAATCCGTTGTTCAAGGACCATCTCATCCTTATAAAAGGCGCCGGCGATCTGGCCAGCGGCGTCGCGTTCCGGCTGAAACGGGCCGGATTTCCGCTGGTCATGACCGAACTCCCGGCCCCGCTGTTTGTGCGCCGCGCCGTGTGTTACGGCGAAGCCGTTTACCGGGGGCAGATTACCGTTGACGGCATCACCGCCCAGCTTGCCGGCTCGATTGAAGAAGCTCGTACGCTGACCGCCACCTCTGCCATTCCCGTACTGGTTGACCCGTCCGCAGAAGCGGTAAAATTTTTGCGGCCTGCCGTGC
>RFJF01000863.1 GCA_003695455.1 Chloroflexota bacterium | reverse complement strand
GCCTCATCGTAGTGCAGGCCGGGCAGGTCAAGCTGGTAAAAGCCGAGGAGCAGATACAGCGCCACAATTACCAGCAGCGCCGGCCACCAAAATCGGTTGGGGCGTGATGTGCGTTGCAAAAGTGCGTTCAGTGGATTCATGGGGAACTCAGCCGGTTGCGGCGCGCCGGTTACTCTTCGGCCAACAGCGAAATGTTGGCTAACATTGAATCATAAATCCAGCCGGAAGCGTAAATTCGGATGGATTTGACAAATACCGGCTTGGCCGGGCCGAGCGTGGTCAGCAAATTGACGGATTCGTAGGGGTACCAGCGGCCGCGGGCAATCCGCTCGCTGCTGTTGTCGGGCTGGTCGTACAGAATGTAGTTGTCCGGGGCGGGTTTAAAATAAAAGCCGTGGAACCAGTCGCGGTCGTTGCCGGCGGCATCTTTGTAGGCCACGTGCAACATCACCGGAAACTCGGAGCCAAGTTGCCCGCCGCCGGGCAGCGATTGTTCAACCAGCCGGACTTCGGCAAATACCCGCAGCGATTGGAAGTCGCGCACGTCTTTGTTGACCATCTGCACCACGCCCACCTCTGAATGAACGTTGTCTTCGCCCTGGCTGCGCAGGTTGAGCACCGGCTGGTCCTGGAACAGAACGACGCTGGCGGTGGTTGTCACACTCTCGATGGGCACAATGGCGTAGCTTTCCCACGAATTGTTGAGCGACTCCGGGGTGAACGTGCTGTCACTGAGCAAGTTTTGGGCAGCCGGCAGCGGCCGCCCCAGCGGCGTATCGGCGTTCAGCACTATGCGCTGCCCCTGGCTCAGCGACATTTCGCCCTGCGGACTGGAGATGTCTGCCTGCCCCAGCCGGGTGGTAACCTGCGTATTTTCACCGTCGGTTTCAATGGAGTAACTGCCCTGATCCAGCGTAACCACCGCATGCGGGGTGACAATTTCAAATAGCAGGTCTGTTTTACTGCGGGCGGCGGTGGCCCGGATACGTCCCTGTTCCAGCCTGACCGTGACCCGGCTGGGGTTGGAGCTGATGCCAAATCGGGGTTGTTCTGATTCTTGCAGAGAAATGTGGGTGCTGCCGTACAGAGTCAGGCTGCTGTCATCGGCAAAGGTGATGATGGCCTGCGAGGTTTCATCGGTGGCGGCGGCGTAATTCTCGCTGAAGGTCACGGTGCTGCCATCGGTAACGGATGTGGACAGGCCGGCGTTGGCGTCGCCCATCAGCACAATACCCCGCACCGAGGTCAGTTCGGCAGGCAGCGGCTGCGTGGCGCTAATCATATATCCGTAAATCGAGAGCGGAATCAGCACTGCCATGCTGCAAAAAACAGCAAACGCGCTGGACAAAACAATCCACGCCAGCCGTTCGGGGTTGTGGCGTCCGGACATCGCCGGCTGTTGGGGGTCGCTTTTTAGCTTCTTACTCAACGCCAACCTCTCCAATATCCACGCCGTCACCCATGCCAATCAGCACGCCGGGTTCCGGCTGGACGTACATACCGGCCCGCAGGGTGTAGCGACCGGGCGCCACGTCTGCCGGCAGAACAATCGTGTGCCGGTCGCGCAACGGCTCGCCGGGCTGCCACAGAGACGTGGGATAGTAATTGCCGCCTGGTTGGTGGTCACTCTGCGCCACACGCCGGCCATCGGGGGCCAGCAAATGCACGTAGCTGGTAAAATTGGCCGATAGCGGTTGCGCGGCTTGCCAGTGCAGAGTCACGGCCACCGAACTGCCGGGGGCTGCCGGGTTGGGCATCACGTCAAAGCCGGTCAGGGTTACGCTCTGCGGATGATTGTTGATGGTGGCCGGCGGCAGCGGAATATCCAGCAGGTGAGCAGGCGGGGCGGTGTAGGCCGCAGCCCGGTAGAGCGAACCGTTGGGGGTCAGTTCTGCTTTCAGGCTCAGGCCGTCCATCGGTTTGATGAGATACACCGGCCGCCCGCTTTCCAGCGCCTCATCCAGCACGCGCCCTACGTTGGCAAACGCGGGTTCCGGCACAATCAGCGGAAACAACCCGGTCAGGTCCGGGCGCTGCCGGTCAACATATTGTTTGTACCACATCGGCATAATCTCGTTCCGGTCGTTGCTCAGCAAAATTGCAGATTCAGGAATCGGTTCAGACAGAATTTGCTGCCAGCGCAGCGCAGCGGCCCGGTTGGCAGATTGGTCAACAGCGCTGAAGTACGTTACCACCTGCGCAACGGGAATGGCAAAAAAAAAGAGTGTGAGACCGGCAGCAACCAGGCGGGTCATATTTGTTTGCAGCCGTTCTTTAATTTGGCCCACCGTGTACTCGCGGGTAGATTTGAGCCGGCTGCGCACAAATCTGGTGGCAATCCGGTGCGAAATTTCAAGCACCCCGGCCCCCAGCCAGAGGCATATAATAAGCCAAACCGGGATAAAAAGCACAAATACATCGCCGATAAAGTAAATCAGGTTGAAGGCCGCAATTGCCAGCGCGCCGGCGCCGGTGAGCGCCAGCACTGCAAAACAGCGACGCCGCGTCAATGCTGCCACCCCCAGCGCTGCCAGCAAAATACCAACCCAGCCAACCTGCTGCAACAGCAGCCGGCCCGATAACCCAAAGCGCTCCGGCCCCACCGCCTCCGGTTGCACCTGCCCGGTGAACACGGTGGCGGTCACATGGCGCAGCCAGCCGGCAGCGGAATTTTGGTACAGGGTGAGCGTTTGATGCTCGCTCAATTGGAGGGTGGCGTAGGGCGTGCCGGGCGCGGCCAGCGGCAGGTACAAATACAACAGCAGCGGCGCGGCAGCAACCAGCGCGTGCACGGCCAACCAGCGCGCCTTTTCTGCCGGCGATGTTTGCGGGCCGCCCCAACGGTCTGCCAGCCACAAATACAGCAGCAGCGCCGGCAGCAACAGCACGGTAGTGCTGTGATGCGTTAGCCCCAGCCCAAACAGCAGGGCCAACAGCAGACTGTTCCGGCGATTTTTTTGCGCGCCAAAACGCAGCGCCTGCCCCAAAATAAGGGCCACAATCAGGGCATGCAGGGCATACACCTCGGCGATGACGGCCTGGCTCCAGAATGTGGGCGTTACGGCAAAGGTAGCTGCCGCCACCGCCGCCGCGCCAATTTGCGCCGGGGGCGGCGTGTCTGGCAACGATTGGGCCAGCATCCGGCGGGCCAGCCCGTACACGGCGGCCACCGCCAGCGCCGCTGCCACCGCCGACAGCAGGTTCATCCGGTAGGCCACACTACCCAGCGGCAGCAGGTGCGTCCACAGCCAGCCCAGCAAAATATACAGCGGGTAGCCGGTGGGGTGGGCTATCCCCGGCAGCCAGGGCACAAACTGGAACTCGCCGGCGTCGGCAGGCAGCACGCCGGGGGCCAAGGTGCGCACGTACAGCGCAAACGCGGCCAGCGCCAGCGCCGCGCCCACCCATCGGCTTAAATTACGATGCCGCCCGGCGGCGTATTGGTGGCGTTCCATAGCCGGCAATTATATCATGGAACGGGGTGGGGCGGAAAAGGCGCGGGTTGAATGAGACACCTGCCATTTTGTCTGAAATCAGGGTTCTCCGGTAAAATAGATGGCCGTGCGAGCAGGATTCGTTCATTGATTTGCTGAATTTCAAGGGATGGGTGCAGGTTGCAAGTCGCAGGTCTGCAGAATTGCCATCCCCTGACTCCTGACTCCCGGCCCCTGAATCCTATTCATACAAGGAGCAGAATATGTCACCCAAAAACGGAAACCAACCCGAAAAAATTTACGAGGTCGCAATTATTGGAGCCGGGCCGATTGGTCTGGAACTGGCCGTCTCGCTGACGCGGGCCAAGGTAGAATATATCCAGTTTGACGCCCGGCAGATTGCCAACACCATCAGTTGGTGGCCCCGCGAAACCCAATTTTTCAGCACGCCGGAACGCGTGGCAATTGCCGGCGTGCCAATTCAGAGTACGCACCAGGGCCGCACCACCGGCGAGGAGTATTTGGCGTACCTGCGCGGCATTGTTGAGCAGTTTGATTTGCAAGTGAATACCTACGAGAAAGTAACCAACCTTGAACGCAGCGATGATTTGTTTACCCTGCACACCCAAACGCTGACCGGGGCGCACACGTACCACGCCCGGCGGGTGGTGCTGGCCAAAGGCGATATGGACCAGCCCAACCTGCTCAATATTCCCGGCGAAGATTTGCCGCACGTTTCCCACTACTTCACCGAGCCGCACCGCTACTTTCGGCGGAACTTGCTGGTGGTGGGCGGCAAAAATTCGGCAGTGGAGGCGGCGCTGCGCTGCTGGCGGGCCGGGGCAAACGTATCCATCAGCTACCGCCGCGAGCAATTCAGCGCCCGCGTTAAAGAACATCTCCGCCCCGATTTGCGGGCGCAGATTGATTTGGGCAACATCAAATTTTACGCCGAAACCGTGCCGGTTGAAATCACCCCGGCGCACGTGGTGCTAAAATCTGTCATCACCGGCAAAAAAACCACCGTGCCCGCCGATTTTGTACTGCTGGCAACCGGTTTTCGGGCCGATATGCAACTGCTCGAATCAATGGGGATTGAACTGGACGGGCCGCGCCGGGTTCCGGTTTTCAACCCGCAAACAATGGAAACCAACGTGCCGGGGTTGTATTTGGCCGGCACCGTCATTGCCGGTGAACGGCAGGACCGCTACCGGATTTTCATTGAAAACAGCCACGAACACGTGGCAAAAATTGTTACCGCCATCACCGGCCGCACGCCCAAACGGCTGGGGACTGTGCCGTCCAGAAATTATGAGTTGGCGCTCAAGGATATTGAGGCCAATTAACACACCGGAACGACTCAGACCGGCACGGCAGCGGCGGCTGGCGCTGCTGCAAAATAATATCGGCGGCTTCCCGCGCGTGCCGCGCCGCCGATTCGCCGTTGGTGAGCGCCGGATAAATTTGGGCGGTGGTTGCCAGAAACAGCCCGCCAACCGGGGTGTCGATGGCGGGAATGAGGTGCATTGAATTCAGCGGGTGCAGGGGTTCAACGTATTTGGCCCGGCTGACCACACACTCACGAATCCAGTCGCGGTTGAAATCGGGGAACATTTTTTCCAGATTTTTCAGCCACACGGCCTTGATTTGCTCATCTGGCATATTCTGCCACGGGCTGCCGGGCGCGGTGTATTTGGGCAGGTAAATCAGGTGATGCCCGCCCACGGCTTGCGGGTCAATGT
>RFJF01000862.1 GCA_003695455.1 Chloroflexota bacterium | reverse complement strand
AAGGTGATGGGCATGGCCCCCTACGGTCAGCCAAAATACGTGGATGATGTGTACAAGGTAGTCAACGTAGATGCCGACGGCGGCCTGACCCTGAACATGGATTACTTCAGCTTTCACTACTCAACCCAACACACCTTCAACGAGAAATTTGAGCAGTTGTTCGGGCCGCGTCGTGTGCCGGAAAGCGAATTTTTTACGCTGACCACCCACCCCCGCAAAGACCACCCGGACTGGGATGATCGCGTAGCGGCGCAAAATCAAAAATACGCCGATATTGCCGCCAGCATTCAGCGCGTAACTGAAGAGATTGTGCTGAAAATGGCGCACGCCGCGCACAAATACAGCGGCGGCTCCAAAAACCTGGTGATGGCCGGCGGCGTGGCGCTCAATAGCGTAGCCAACGGCCGGATTATGCGCGAAGGCCCGTTTGAAAATGTGTTCATCCAGCCGGCTGCCGGCGACGCCGGCGGCGCGATTGGCGCGGCCATGTACGCTTACCACGTTATTTTTGGACATCCCCGCAAGTTCACCATGGAGCACGCCTACTGGGGCGCGGAATACCCGGAAAGCCGCATGGTTGAGGCCATCAAACGTGCCGGCTTTGAATACGAGGAGTTCAGCGACGATGACCGGCTGCTGGACCGGGCCGTAGATACGCTGCTTGACAGCAAAGTTATTGCCTGGTACCGGGGCCGATTTGAGTGGGGGCCGCGCGCGCTGGGGCATCGCTCTATTATTGCAGACCCGCGCCGCGATGAAATGAAGGAAATTGTCAACACCAAAATCAAGTTCCGCGAACCGTTCCGCCCGTTTGCGCCGGTGGTGATGGAAGAAAAGGCGCACGAATATTTTGATACGCCCGGCCTGGACAAGCAGTACCCGCCGCGCTACATGCTGATGGTGTCCGGTATTCCGCAGGATAAGTGGGATAAAATTCAGGCGGTGTGCCACAACGGCACGGGCCGGCTGCAAAGTGTTCGCGAGGAGTGGAACAGCGGCTACTACAACCTTATTAAAAAGTTTGACCAGGCTACCGGCGTGCCGGTGCTGCTCAACACCAGTTACAACCTGCGCGGCGAGCCAATTGTCAACACCCCCACCGAGGCGCTCAACACCTTTGCCGCGTCTGACATTGACCAGTTGGTGATGGGGCCGTTTCTGGTGAAAAAACCGGAGGGCTACGTGGCAACCGGCTCGCACCTCAGCCCGGACCAGGTGGACTGATGTTCGACGTCATTGCCTTTGACGCCGACGACACGCTGTGGCACAACGAATCTCACTACCAGCAGGCGCAGGCCGATTTTGCCGCCCTGCTGGCCGATTTCATCTCTCCCGATGAACTGCCCGACCGGCTCTACCAAACCGAAATGAAAAATCTGGCGCTGTACGGATACGGGGCCAAAAGTTTTATGCTGTCAATGGTGGAAACCGCCGTAACTGTGAGCCACGGCCGGGTGGGCGGCAATACGGTGCAGCAAATCATCGAGCTGGGGCGGCAGATGCTGGCCCACCCGGTGGAACTGCTGGAACACGTGCCGCAAACCGTGGCTGCGCTGGCAAAATCGCACCGGCTGATGGTCATTACCAAAGGCGATTTGCTGGATCAGGAATCAAAGCTGGCCCGCAGCGGCATTGCCCACCATTTTGCCCACGTTGAGGTGGTGAGCCACAAAAACGCTGCTGTGTACGCCAATTTGCTGCAAAAATACGCCATTGCGCCGCAGCGATTTTTGATGGTGGGCAACTCGCTGCCCAGCGATGTGCTGCCCGTCACCGAAATTGGCGGGCAGGGCGTGCATATTCCCTACCACGTTACCTGGCAGCACGAACACGCCGCCGGTCACCCGGCGGCGCAAAACGGCTATTTTGAACTGGAGCACATAGGGCAGTTGCCGGATTTGCTGGCCCGGCTGGCCGGAAATTAATTACGGTTCTGCCACCTGCAGGTTGTCAAACTCCACGGTAAATTCGCCGCCTTCCTCAAAAACCTCGGCAATCAGCCCGATTCTACCGGGTTGCACAAAGATTCCCTCTACGCTGGTTACCGGTTCGCCGTTTACCAAAAAGACCATCTCAGAACCATCTGCTACAACCATTAATTCATTGACTTCGCCCAGCGGGTTGAGCGCGCCGGTTTCGGTGAAGTCGGTCAAATCCTCCCAATTGCCGTCGGGAAAATTCTGCACCACTACCACGCCATCGGCGGCGATTTCAAAGATAATGGCGTCACCCTCCGGCGTGGAACGAAGTATTAGCCCGTACAAAAAATCCTCGGCCGGCCCCAGTGGCCGGGCTTCAACAGCGTAGACAAAGTTGGTGATTTCGGGAATTTCCGGCTCAACCCACAGCGTGTTGCCATCGGCCGTGGCAGAAAATACGGTCAGCCGGTACACGCCATCTTCAATCACGGCGTCGGTGGCGCCGTATTCGTCCTGCGTACTTTCAACCGGCCAGCCGTTTAGATTCTGGTCAAACGGCTCTTCAAATTCCAGCACCTCGCCGGGGTTGGGTTCCGGCGGCGGCTCCAGATTGGCCGGTGAACTGCTACTGACGTTAATTT
>RFJF01000861.1 GCA_003695455.1 Chloroflexota bacterium | reverse complement strand
GGGTCATTTGCAGTTGGTCATCCACCATTCGCTCTTCGCTATTCGCCATTCGCCATTCGCCATTCGCCATTCGCCATTCGCTATTCGCTATTCGCTATTCGCCACTGTCTGTCCGAGCGCCTGCAAAATACCGCCCCGGCCCACCAACCCGATGAGCCGCCCGTCGGCGTCAACCACCGGCAGACGCTTAATGCGCTGCTCCAGCAGAATCTGCAACGCGTCAATCAGGCGCGTGTCCGGGGTTACGGTAATCACCGGCGTGGTCATCACTTCGGCGGCGGTGCGGCGGTTCAGCCCGTACTGCTCCGGCCGCTCCGGCGACAGGCGGCGGCTGAGCGATTGCACAATGCCGCTGCGCTCGGTGGGGGTGGCGCGTTTTACCAGATCGCCGTCGCTGACAATGCCAACCACGCAGCGGTCATCGTCAACCACCACGGCCCGGCGCTGAACACTGCTGACCAGCAGGCCCACTACCTCGCCCAGCGGCGCGTTAGCGCGAACCGCAGGGATTTGGGTCATCATCACCTCTTCAACCGTGGCGTGACGCCCCGGCAGCAACGCCGGGCGGGGCGCTTCGGCGGTGAGGGGGGCGGAAAAGGCTTTGAGAATATCCACCCGGCTGACCAGCCCCACCAACTTGCCGCCGGAATCGACCACCGGCAGGCGTTTGATGTCGTGCTCCAGCAACAGCGCTACCGCCTGCGGAATGGTGGCATCGGCGGTGATGGTGATGGGGTTGGGGGTCATCACATCCTGCACAGTCTGGTCGGTGCTGCGCAGGTGTTGCAGTTCGGCGTGGAGTTCGGCGCGGGTCAGGTGGGCGGTGGCGCTGGTAGCCAGCACACTGACCCGGTTCAGCAAATCACCGTCGGTAAAAATGCCGACGACCCGGCCCTGTTCATCCACCACAGGCAGGGTTTTGCTGACGCGATCAACCAGCAGTTTCACCGCCTCGGCCAGCGGGGTGTTGGGGGAAACGGTGTGCACGTTGCGGCTCATCACATCCTGCACCGGCACAAACGCCGACAGGTGGCGCAGGCCGCGGTGGCTGTAAAATGTCACGTCCACATCCTGCACGGTAATCAGCCCCTCGGTGACCATTTCCTGCACGCGCGGCATCACCCGGTCAACGCGGGCGGGGTTGTCTACCCATTCCACAATCAGCGGCAAATCGGCGCTGAGCGCCACCACGCTGGCGGTGTGAATTTGACTGTGCGCGCCAAAACCGGCCAGGGCGCGGGTTACGGTCGCGCCGGCGCAGTTTTCGGCTTTGAGCATTTCCAAAATGGCGATGTGCAGCGGTTTGCGCTTCCACTTGTCGCTTTCGCCAATGTAGATGGTCACTTTTTTGGCTTTGCCGATTATTTGCATCGTTGCGCCTCCGTTTACTGGATGAGAATCCGGGCCAGAATAATTCCGGCGGCAGCAGCCGCCACGCCGAGCACCGTTTCGCCGCCGACGTTGGCAATAGCCGCCAGCCAGTTTCCCTGCTCAATCAGGCCAAAAGATTCGTAGGCAAAGGTAGAAAAGGTGGTGAAGCTCCCCAAAAAGCCAACGGCGAACAGCAGCCGCCACTCCGGGCGAATAGCGACCTTTTCCAGGCTCAGCGCCAGAAAAAAGCCAATCACAAAACTGCCAACAATGTTGACAATAAATGTTCCAAAGGGAAATGTAGTTCCAAACTGTTGGGCGGCCAGCCGGGTGACCAAAAAACGGGCGTTGGCCCCCAAAAAACCACCCAGCCCAATCCACAAAAATTGCATAGCGTCCTCTTTGCCGGTAAATGTGAACATACTATATTCTTTCGCGCCGTTTGGGGCAATTCTGCGGTGTCCGTTATAATGAGGCAGGGAGTAGGAAGTAAGGAGAAAGGAGTAAGGGAGAAATGAAAGCGATTGTGGTTCAAACTGAACAGGAGGGGCATCCGCTGGCGTGGCAGGATGTACCCGAACCGGGGTACGGCCCCGATGAAGTGCTGGTGAAGATTCACGCCACCGCGCTCAACCGCGCCGATCTGTTTCAGCGGGCCGGCAACTACCCGCCGCCGCCGGGCGCATCTGAAATTCTGGGGCTGGAAATGGCCGGCGAGATTGCCGCCCTCGGCGCGGAGGTGACCGGTTGGCAGGTGGGCGACCGGGTGGCGGCGCTGCTGCCCGGCGGCGGTTACGCCGAGTTGGTCAACGTGCCCGCCGGCATGCTCATCCCCCTGCCGGCAGCGTGGACGTTTGAGCAGGGCGCGGCCCTGCCGGAAGTGTTTCTGACGGCGTACGTCAACCTGTTTATGGAAGCGGCCCTGCAACCCGGCGAATCGGTGCTGGTGCACGGCGGGGCCAGCGGTGTGGGCACGGCGGCCATCCAGTTGGCGCGGCAGGCGGGCTGCCGGGTATTTGTCACCGCCGGGACCGAACAGAAACTGTCTGTCTGCCAATCGCTGGGGGCAGAGTTGGCCATCAATTACAAAACCACCGATTTTGCGGAGCAAATCCGGGCGCACACGCAGGGCGGCGGCGTGGACGTGATTCTGGATATGGTGGGCGCGGGCTACCTTGAGCGCAACATAAGTCTGCTCAACACACGGGGGCGGCTGGTGTTCATCGCCACGTTGTCCGGGGCCAAAGCGCAGATTGACATCCGGCAGTTGATGGGGCGGCGGCTGCGGCTCATCGGCTCGGTGCTGCGGGCGCGGAGTCTGGCAGAAAAGGTGGAGATCAAAGACCGGTTTATGGCCCAATTCTGGAAGCAGTTTCTGGATGGAACCATCCGCCCCGTCATTGATTCGGTTTATCCCATCCGGCAGGCCAATCAGGCGCAGGAAAAAATGGCGCAGAACCAAAATATCGGCAAAATTGTGCTGCGAGTGGTGGATTGATGAACCGGCCATCGCTGACCAAATTTGCGTGGCTGTCGGTGGGGGCGGCGGTGGTCACCATTTTGCTCAAAGCGGGTGCGTACGCCGTGACCGGCTCGGTGGGACTGCTGTCTGACGCGCTGGAAGGCGGAGTCAATCTGGCGGCGGCGCTGGTGGCGCTGGCTACACTCAAATACGTGGAACGCCCGCCGGACGATTCGCACGCCTACGGCCACGACAAAGCCGAATATTTTTCCAGCGGCACGGAAGGCACGCTCATTTTAATTGCTGCGCTCAGCATTGGCGTAACCAGCGTTTCGCGGCTGCTCAATCCGCAGCCGCTGGAACAGCCGGGGTTGGGGCTGGCGCTGGCCGTGGTCGCCTCGCTCATCAATTTGGCGGTGGGACAAATTCAAATCCGCACCGGCAAAAAGTACGATTCAATCACGCTGGAAGCCGACGGCCACCATTTGATGTCGGATGTGTGGACCTCGGTGGGGGTGGTAGTGGGTGTTTCGGCGGCGGTGCTGACCGGGTTAATCTGGCTGGATGCAGTAATTGCGCTGGCAGTCGGGCTGAAAATTGGCTGGGAGGGTATCCGCATTTTCTGGCGCTCGCTGCGGGGGCTGATGGATGTTCCCATTGCCGCCGGCGAACAGGCGGCGGTGGCAGACGTGCTGAACCGCTACCAAACCCGGGGCATTGCGTGGCACGCCCTGCGCACCCGGCAGGCAGGAGCGCGTCGTTTCATCAGCGTTCACCTGCTGTTCCCCGCCGACTGGACTATTCAACAAGCCCACGACCTGACCGAGGAGTTGGAGGCAGATATTCGCCGCGCCGTGGAACACGCCAACGTCTTCACCCATCTGGAACCACTGGGAGACCCGGTTGCAATGAACGATACAGCGCTGGACCGGCCGCACGCGCAAGACAAGCGGCAGAAGGATGCCGGATGAAACAGGAACGCATGCGGCAGGTTTGCAAGGTGCAGGGTGCAGACCCGCCGTTTGCACATTCGCACATTCGAGGCATTTGAAATGACTCCTTCCGGAAAACCAGGCTGTTTTGGCCGGGCGCTGGTTGTCCTCATTTTTTTGTGGATGGTTGGCGTCACGGTGCTGGCCCAGTTAATCAGTTGGACCGGGCCAATCATCACCGGCGAAGAACACCCGGTTTCTGCCACGTTGTGGCAGGTAGGACTGACTGGTACGCCCCTGCTGCTGCTGGCGGTACTGTGGCGCTCGCCACGCGAACGCGCCATTTTTTGGGCGTGGCTGTTGGCCGCCGGATACGTGCTGGTGCTGGTTCCAGGCCGGTTATTTCTGCCGGCGCAGAGTCAGGCCATGCTGTGGGCGCAACTGGCGCTGAGTCTGCTTTTTGGGGCGGCGCTGTGGGGTGCAACCCGCCGGGCAAGCATCCCCGGCGGCGCAAATGCCGTCACGTTGCTGGCAGCGCTGGCCGCCGCCGGATGGGTGGCGTTGCCGTGGCTGGCGCTGGGCGCGCTCGGTTCACTGCTGGATACGCTGCTGGCGCTGGCATTGGGGCTGACCGCCGGGCTGGTGTTTGGCCGCATTTTGGCCGTTACCTGGCTGGCCGCGTTGGCCGCAGAATCTCGCGGGCGCGGCTGGGATTTGTTCACCGGCGGATTGACTGCCGCCGGAATGTTGCTGCTGGCGGGCAGCGGCCTCAGTTTCAACGG
>RFJF01000096.1 GCA_003695455.1 Chloroflexota bacterium | reverse complement strand
ATTCTGCTTGATTCGGAGAAGCGGGTGGTGTTGGTCAACGAGGCAGCAAAATCTCTGTCGCCTTCGCTGGTACAGGCCACGGTGGGCAGCAAACTTCACCAAATTGGGGCATATTCACTGGACGAAATTCTGGAATCTGCCCGCACCGGCACGCTGGTTACTGTGAGCGCAGAGCCGCCGTTGCAGCAGATTCTTGAAATTGGGGTCAATGCACTGGTTTCCGGGCCTGAAGCCGGCGGCTGGACACTCATCCTGCGAGACGTTACCGATGAGCGAAACATTCAAAAACGGGTGCAGCAGCAAGAGCGGATGGCCGCGGTTGGGCAACTGGCTGCCGGCATTGCCCATGATTTCAACAACATTCTCACCAGCATCATTGGCTTTGCAGAACTGCTGCTGCTCACCGATGAACTGCCGCAACAGGCCAAAGAAGACCTGGAACGGATTACCAAACAAGGGCACCGGGGGGCGTACCTGGTGCGGCAAATTCTTGATTTCAGCCGCCAGACCATTGCCGCCAAACACCCGCTGGACCTGGTGCCGTTTGCCAAGGAAATGGTCAAACTTCTGGAACGCACCCTGCCGGAAGATATTCACATTTCACTTGAGATTGAACCCGGCGATTACACCATAACCGGAGACCTGACCCAATTGCAGCAGACGCTCACCAATCTGGCAGTCAATGCCCGCGACGCGATGCCGGACGGTGGTGACCTCATTTTTCGGCTGCACCAACTTTCGCCCGACGCCGCCTCGCCCCACCCGGAAATGCCCCCCGGCAACTGGATTGCGCTGCACATTTCTGATACCGGTCACGGTATTCCGCCAACCATGCAGGAGCAAATTTTTGAGCCGTTCTTTACCACCAAAGAAGTGGGCAAAGGCACCGGGTTGGGGCTGGCACAGGTGTACGGCATTATCAAACAACACGATGCCTTTATTAATGTTGACAGCCAGCCCGGTACCGGCACCACGTTTTCAATTTACCTGCCGCCGTACGGCGCGGCGCCCACGGCAGAAAACAGGCTGGATTCAGAGGATATTCCACGCGGCCAGCAACAGGTGATTTTACTGGTAGAAGACAACGCCTCGGTGCTGGATATTACCACAGCCATGCTGCGGCATTTGAATTACAACGTACTCACCGCGTCCAACGGCGCCGAGGCGCTGGACATTTACAACCATCATCAGCACGAAATCAGCCTGGTCCTCACCGATATGACCATGCCCAAAATGGGCGGCGCCGAACTCATGACTGCGTTGCACCGGCAAAATCCCGCGGTCAAAGTGGTGGCGCTCACCGGCTACCCGCTGCACGACGAAGCCAAAGAATTGATTGCGCAAGGCATGGTAGACTGGCTGCAAAAACCGCTAAATCTAAAATTACTGGCCCAAACAGTAAGCCAATCGCTCAAACTTTAAGTTGGTTAGTTGGGAATTTTACCGGCGGCGGGATAACCGCGAACCGGTGCGCACCGCCCGCCCGGCCCGGCGGCTGGTGGTGCTAGATTCATCCTGGTACGGCGCGCTGCGCAAATACCGCCGGTGTACCGTGCGGTCTTCCAGTACGGCAATGTTAAGGTTGCCCTTTACCGCGCCGCCGGTGGTGCTGGCCGATGCCTGCACCGTGTACTCACCCGGTGGAACCACGCGGCCAAAATCATCGTAGCCATCCCAATGCAGGGTGTGGCTGCCGCTGCTCCGGTGACGGCGATGCAGCAGGGTGGCTACTGTGTTTCCGCGCCGGTCTTTCACTTCTACCGTGGTACGCGCCGCTTTTGACAAATCAATGGACAGGCGCAAAAATCTGCCTTCTTCCGGCAGCCCCGGCTGAAAACTGCTGCTCTCGGCCGAAACCACCAGCGACACCGGCCGTGTGAGCCAGTAGGCCAAAATCAGCAGCAACGGCAAAGAAATCAGCACCGGCACAAAGTAAGTGCTCAAACTGGGCAGGTTGCGCGCCACCCGCGCCAACTCCGATTCCGGAGCAGTCAGGTTGTAACTGATTCGGCGCTGCAAACGGGTAGTGTTGCCCGCCTGGTCCTGCGCCAGCACATCCAGCAGGTTGTCGCCGGTTGCCAGATTCACGCTTGTCTGAAATTCGCCCAGCGAACTGACCGGCACCACCTGCCCACCCACCTTCAACAGCACTCCCGGTTCAGTTTGCCCAATAATTTGCACATCGGGCTGCTGAAATACCTGTCCGTTTTCCACATTAACGGTCAGCACCGGCGCGGTGGTTTTGCGGCGCACCAAAAACTCCTGCGAGGTCTCGTTGCCCACATCATCGGTGGCGGCAATGCGCAGCACGTTTTCGCCTTCCTGCAGAATAACCTCCCGTGAAAACGCGCCGTTTTCATCCACCGCGGCATTTTGTCCGTTGATTTTAATGCTTGTCCCTGCCGGCGCCACACCAGACACGGTAATGATGCTCTGGTTGGTCCACATGCCGTTAACCGGTTCAGACACCGTAATTTCCGGGGGCTGGGTAACCAGTGTCACGTCGCGGGCAACGGTAGCCGTGTTGCCCGCCGGGTCTGTGGCTGAAATGACGATGGGATTGCTGCCCTCACGCAACTGGCGTTTGATCACAAATCGCCCGTCGGCCTCAACCGGCACAAACGCCGGGTCCCCGTCAACCTGCACCACTGCATCGGGGTCGGTCAACCCCTCAATAGTCAGGTTAGCTTCGTTGACGCGGCTGGATTCGCCCAGATTTGCCAGCCGCAGCGCCGGCGGTACATTGTCTACCAGCACAATGGCGCTTTGCGTGGCGGCTCGCACCGTGCCTTTGGCCGAAACCTCCAACCGGTAGCGGCCATCAGCCACGGGCTGGCCCACGCTGTCTTTGCCATCCCACACGGCCACGTGCTGGCCGCGGGTTTGAAATTCGCCGGTTTTGAGGGTGCGCACCAAATTGTCGTTGGCGTCAAACAGGTTGATTGTTACCTCGGCGTCTTCGTTGAGGGTGTAACTAAAATTGGTAGAATCCTGCGCCAGATCTCCGTTGGGAGAAATGATGCTGGGCGAAGCCTCGGCAGACACCTGTGGGGTGTGCAACCAATCGCCAATAAAGGTAACGCCAAGCAACACTGCTACCGTACCCACCGTGATGGCAGTTGCCAGCGGGCCAAAACTCAAACCCTTGCTGGTGGCCCGGCGCCTGATTTTGCGCTTTTCTGTATCCAGTTGCGGTTGATATCTGGTCGTCATTGTATTTATTTAATCTATTTCTAGCATAATCAGCCCGGAGTCAGTTTGGGGTGGCTCCCACTCCGGCAATTCATGTTGGCTGGGTACGCGCACCGGACGGCGCGGTTGGCCCAGGTCTTCACTCTGCTCCGACGCGCCGGTCTTTATTTTTGCCGAACGTTTAAACAGGCTAAATGCCGGCGTGGCGCGAGCCATTACCGGTTGGCGATTTGCACCGGCCCGGCGCAACACCCGGCGAGGCGCCACCGGCAAATCCAGCGATTCACGCAGGGTGTACACCAGCGTGCCCACCAAAATAACCACCACCAACGAAAAAAGCGGCGCGGACGGATCGTAATCCAGCAGTGCGCCGGATTCAGCGGCGGCATCTACCAGCCAGTAGGGCAGGGCCACATGCGCGGCCAGCAAAATCAGCCCGCCACCGGCCGTAACCACCAGCACCGACCACGGGGCGTGGTATTTAACCCACCGCCGGGAGGACAGGCCGCCCACAAATGCACCGGCCAGAATCCAGCCGGCTACCTGCAGCAAGTTGTACAGCAACACCACCGACGACGCGGCAAATGGCTCAACCAGCAGCAGCAGCGTGTTCAGCGAATTAGCGTCCTGAAATCGCTCGGCAATGGCCTGCGCCTGCGGGGTGTGGCCGGCCAGCAGCAGCCAGTCGGTGTTCATGCCGGCCATTCCGCCGATAAGTTTGCCCCACACGGCAGCCAGTCCGCCAATCCACGCGCCGGCCACTCCACCCCACCACAAGCCGCCCAACACCGGAACCAGCCAGTGTAAGTGGTACTGCGCCAGCAACGGCGTGGCAAGCACCAGCGCCGTAGCGCCCAAAAAATGCACAAAATGGCGGTACCCCAGTGCAGCAACGGCCACAAACAACACCGCCAGATAAAAATTGATGGTGAAAATGGGGTAGGTCATCGCAACTACTGCTGCGCCGTAGGCCGCCAGCGGCCAGCGCAAACCCAATACAGCAATGCCAATACCCAAAACTACCACCCAGTTATCGGGATAGACCGCCATGCCTTTCAGCGCCAGCGCCACCACCAGCGCAAACCCGGCAGCGGTTGCGGTACGCTCCAGCAACGCCTGATAACGACGGTACAAACTGTGCGGTCCTCTAAAAACGTTGGCAACCATTTTTTCTCAATAAACAATTGAGTAATGAGCAATTAACAATGAGCGCCCCCGCCTTTTTTCATTGATAATTGTTCAGTCATCAATTAATTTTATCCCAACTCCATAT
>RFJF01000095.1 GCA_003695455.1 Chloroflexota bacterium | reverse complement strand
CCTGACCAGATAGGCAGCGATGTAGGCAGCCAACGGGACCAAACGCTGACCCTGTTTGCGGTCAGCCAGGGTGGCGGGCAGCACATCCCAATCCAGCAAGCGGAGCATGGGCAAAAGCTGCTGGGTGATGGGACAGCGGCGCACAAAACGAGGCTGATACCGGTCAGGCCAAACCAGAGGGGGGAGGTGCGGTGGCAGGTGTGGCGGGCTGGGACGGAAAAATGTCCAAAATGAACGGTTACGGGTATGATCAAACATGGGAATGTACTCCTTTAGGAGACTGATTTGTGACAAAACCAGTATACCCAGGGGGACATTCCCTATGGATGGCTGAAACGTGATTATCAGTAAGAGGTGGTCACGAAAAACGTGACAGGCATCACGTTTTCAGTAGTTGTGGTCACGAAAAACGCGACCATAGTTTTAATCCTACTACGTTTTTTACATCCTGTGCTACACTAAACGTGACCGATGTCACGAAAAACGTGGTCATTATTTTTATATGCAAAAACCCTCCTAGAAGAAAAGGTTTCTGATGAACTTACAAGACAAACCCCAACAAAAACCTGGCTACCGTCTGGAAGCCCTCGACGATGAGCTTCTGCTGTACCATCCTGGCCGGACCGCTATCATCTACTGCAACGCCACGGCCTCGCTGGTATGGCAGTTGTGCGACGGCAACCGGACTATCGGCGAAATGATTGACCTGCTCAGCGCGGCCTACGAACAGCCGGCAGAGGTTATCAAAGCTGACGTTTTTTCGGTGCTGGAAGAGTTTTGCCGGCACGGGGCTGTACAAATCGGCCAAAACAATGCGACCCGGAAATCCGGCTGAGGCTGACTCCACCGGCGGCGTGACCGCCTTCAGATCATATTTTAATGATGCCTAATTACACAATTTCTTTTGCCGGTACTGCAGTTGCCGTTGAATACGAAGGTGAGCGACCGGCCAAAATTCTGCAATTTCTTTTTGAGGCTGTGCCTGTTTCAGATTCAGCCCGGCCGGAGATTGTCTACCGGCTTCATTATGATGACCAGGCCGACCTGTTCACCCTGAAAAAAGACAGCACGCCTTTACTGCAAAGCAGGGATGAAGCCGCGGTAGCCGATGTCCTGCTGGGCAGTGTGTGTCACCAACTGGCCTGGCACAGTCGGGGTGGGTTGCTGTTTCATGCCGGGGGATTGGCCTGGCAGGGCTGCGGCCTGCTTCTGCCGGGCATGATGGGGGCGGGTAAAACCACCTTAACGGCCTGGCTATTAGGCCGGGGGTGGCACTATTTGAGCGATGAAATGGTGTTTATCGCCAACCATTCAGACACCCTGACAGCTCTGCCCCGTCCCCTCAACCTGAAACACCCGGCCCGGTCGGTGCTTAAACCTCAGCTTGATTACATCAGCCATCATACCGGCCAGATTTACAGCACCCCGACTACCGACCTGGTTTCGCCCCGCCTGTTCAACCCCGCCACCCGGTTCAGCGCGCCGCCCCTGTGGCTGATTATCTTTCCCCATTTTCAGGCCGAGGGGCAGTTTAGCCTGCAAAGGCTGAGCAAAGCCCAAACGGGTCTGGCGCTGATGAAATGTCTGGTGAATGCTCGCAACCTGTCCGGCCACGGCTTCGCCGGAATCAGCCGTCTGGCCCGGCAAACACCTGCCTTCAAGATGAACTACAGCCATTTTGACCAGATTGGGGATACGGTAGAACAACTGTTAGCAGAAGAATAAACCGCCCCAATTATTCTTCCCGTTGTGCCAATAAACCCCCTCGGCATTTCGGCCGCATACGTACCACCGGCAACAACTCATCTTCCCCGGTAATTGAAACCGTTAACTGCTCTGTTTCCCATACCTCATCCGGCACATTTAGCATAGCCAGGAGTGCTTGTGGCAAAACGATTTCATTACCCCGGCTGTACCGTTCCAACTTGGCAGCCAGATTCACCATACTGCCGAAATAATCAAGTTGCCCATTCAAAGTTACCACCAGCGCCGGCCCACTATTCAATCCCAAACGCAAGTGCAAAGGCCATCCGGTATGTTCTGCGTTGTAAGCGTCAATGTCCTGCAAGATACCCAGAGCTGCCTGAAAGCCAGCTTCCAGCGAGGGAAAAGCACCCATAATGGCATCGCCAATCGTTTTGACAACAGCACCACCCTGAGATTCAACATTGCGGCGCAAGAT
>RFJF01000860.1 GCA_003695455.1 Chloroflexota bacterium | reverse complement strand
CTCAATCAGGCCGATGTGGTGCTGGGTCCCTGCGCTGACGGCGGCTACTATCTTATCGGCCTTACCCGCCCCCAGCCCCGCCTGCTGCGCGAGGTGCCAATGTCCACGCCCACTGTGGCGCAGGAAACGCTGGCGCTGGCCCGCCGGATGGAGTTGAAAACAGCCGTGCTACCGATCTGGTACGATGTGGACACCGTGGCCGAACTGCGCCAACTGACCGTCGAATTGCAAACAACCGGGCCGGCGGTCGCGCCGCACAGCCGCCGTTTTCTGGCCCGCCACTCCCTGCCGGTAGATATTTAATGGACGTAGCGGTCGTCATTCCCGCACTCAACGAAGCGGGTAACATTGGCGCGCTGGTGGCTCAAACGCTGGCCCAGCCGGTCAGCGCCGTGATTGTGGCCGACAACGGTTCTACCGACGATACCGCCCGGCTGGCCCGGCAAGCCGGGGCGCAGGTGGTACACGAACCCCGGCGCGGTTACGGCTTTGCCTGCGCCGCCGGAGCCGCCGCCGCCAACGCCGACGTGCTGGTTTTTCTGGACGGCGATTTTAGCTGCCGCCCCGCCGAGTTGCCGGCGCTGCTGGCCCCGCTGCGCCAGAACCGCGCCGACCTGGTACTCGGTTCGCGGGTGCTGGGGCAGATTGCGCCGGGGGCCATGCCGCCCCACCAGCGCTTTGGTAACTGGCTCACCGCCCGGCTGATGAACCGGCTCTACGGCCTGACCGTCACCGATTTGGGGCCGTACCGGGCCATCCGCCGCCCGTTGCTGCAATCGCTGGGCATGCGGGAGATGACCTTTGGCTGGCCCACAGAAATGACGGTCAAATCCGCCCGCCGCCGGGCGCGGATTGTGGAAGTGCCGGTAAGCTGGCTGCCGCGCCGGGCCGGGCGCTCAAAAATCAGCGGCACGGCCAAAGGCACCGTGCTGGCTGCGTACTACATTCTGGGCGTCACCCTGCGCTACGCATTCTGAATATTGTCCGGGATGTTGCCCAAAAAATGAGCCCCTGACGGGGAGCCGACGAGTCACTTGTCATTTGTCACGGGTCATTTGCAAATGACAAAAGACAAAGGACAAATGACGCGCTCACCACAAACGTATCAACAATTTTTTGTCGATGGTAAAGCGTAAGACGCTATTCTTACAGGACTGATGCAATGAATTTAAAACCGTGGAAAACCGTCAGCAGCCGCGAGGTGTACAAAAACCCGTGGATTCGCGTGCGGGAGGACGTGGCCGAGTTGCCCAACGGCCACACCACCCTGTACGGCGTCTGCGAAATGGGGGAGTGCGTGGGCATTCTGCCGTTTGCAGATGACGACCACGTCATCATGGTGCGCCAGTACCGCTACGTGCAGCAGGAAAATCATCGCTGGGAAATGCCCACCGGCGGAATGCATTCCGGCGAAAGCCGCGAGGCCGCCGCCCAGCGCGAACTGATGGAGGAAATTGGCTACCGCGCCGGCCAGCTCAACTGGATCAGCTCGTTCTACTCATCCAAATCGGTGTGCGATGAAACCGCACACCTGTTCATCGCCAAAAACCTGACTCCGGCGCAGGCTCCGCCGGACAAAACCGAATCGTTTGAAATTGCCACCCTGCCGTTTGACACGGTGCTGCAGTGGGTAATGTCCAGCCACATCCGCGATAGCATGACCGTCATCGCCGTGCTGCACGCCGCGCAACTGCGCTCAACCGGGGGATGGGGCAAAAAGGAGGAATCACATGTCGCCAGATAAAGAATTACGAAGCGTGCGCCGGGTAGTGGCTCTGCTGCGGCTGGTGCTGGGTATTATTTTGTTGGTCACGTGGTGGGAAAACGTGCAAAAGGGGCTGTATCAGGCCGATAATTTTGCCGGGTTCATCAACGGATTGGCGGCCGGGCATCCTATTGCGCCGTACCGGGCCTTTTTGACCGGGGTGGTGGCTCCCAACGCCACCATTTTTGGCACATTCCAACTCATCACCGAGCTGGCGATGGGCGTATCGTTTGTGCTGGGGGTGTTCACGCCGCTGGCCGGACTGGGGGCCATTTTCTTTTTTGGCAACCTGTTTCTGGCCTACCTCAACCCGGCGCTGGGCGAATGGATTTGGACCTACGTGCTGCTGGTCACGGCGGCTGTGGTGGTTACCTTTACCCGCGCCGGCCGGGCCTGGGGCATTGACGCCAAACTGTACCGCCAGCGCGGCAAGCCGTCGTTTCCTTTTTTGTGGTAACCGGCTATCGCCGGAGGTGAGCGTGTGGAATTATTCCCGCAAGTCTAATGCAACGTGCAGCGCACGGTCTAACTGCGCAAGTTTGTGAGACGGCAACATTCCGATGTAATTGGTGAGTATTGATTTGGGAAGACTCACCAATCCGTCACAATGAATGCTGCTGTCATGTTTCAGGCCCTCATCCGCGCCAACCGCAACCTGAGACGCCAATCCATCATGCGCGGTGTAAACCGGTGCGCAAATTACCGTTGAAAAACGGGAATCAATTAATGCCTGACGACTCACAATGACAAAAACCCTGAATTTTTTGGGGTCATTACCGGGATGCGCCACCCGATAAAGTTCGCCGCGTTTCACAATTGACCCTGATAGGCCAACACATCCAGCGCCTCTGCGTTCAACCGGTCTGCATTGCGATTGATAATTTCAATATCGCGGGCGTTTTGTTGATCACGGGCAATTTGTTTGATGAAGGCCCAAATTGCCGCCTCAATAAAATCTGAGCGGTTCTTGTACGGCTGGCCGTACTCATTAATGGCTTCAATCAATTCGTTTGACAGGGTAATGGATGTCTTTACTTTCATACCGCCATTATACCCTGCCCGGGGTATATCTTCAAATCAGTTCTGAACTGCGTAAAATCCGTTATTTTGCAATCGCCTCGGCCACAACCTGGGCCACATCCCGCACAACCATCGGGGAACCGGCGTTGGTGTTGGCATCGTTCATCATGCGCGCGCAAAAGGGACAACCCACAGCCAGCACCCCGGCCCCGGTGGCCTGCGCCTCGGCGTAACGGGTCTGGTTGACCGCCGCCGATCCGTGTTCCTCCTCTTTCCACATCTGCCCGCCTCCGGCCCCGCAGCAGAACGAATCGGCGCGACTGCGGTCCATCTCCAGCAGGGTGGCTCCGGCCTTTGCCAGCGCCGAGCGGGGGTCATCGTACACGCCGTTGTGCCGCCCCAAATAACAGGGATCGTGGAACGTGACCTGTTCCAGCCGGTTCTGGCTGTTGAGCTTCAGCCGGCCTTCGCCAATCAGGCAGCTGATAACCTGGCTGTGATGCAGCACGGTGTAATGGCCGCCAAAGTCGGGGTAATCATTGCTGAGGGTGTGCAGGCAGTGAGGGCAGCCGGTGACAATGGTTTTTTTGTCGGCACCCACCGCGTTGAGCATTTCAATGTTGCCCAGCGCCATTTCGTAAAACAGGTACTCATTGCCGGTGCGCCGGGCCGTGTCGCCGGTGCAGCTTTCATCGTTGCCCAGCACGGCAAAGTTCACCCCGGCGGCGTGCAGCACCGTGGCCGTGGCCCGCGCAATCTCCTGCGCGGCGGGGTCAAACGCGCCGGCACAGCCCACCCAAAAGAGCATCTCAAAATCGGGGTTCTGCTCGACGGTGGGCACCTCAAAGTCCAGCGGTTTGGCCCAGGCCAGCCGGTCTTCTGCCATTTGCCACGGATTGCCGTTGCGCTCCATGCCGGTGAATGCCCCTTTCAATTCCGAGGGGAACTGGCTCTCCATTAGCACCTGCCCCCGCCGGATATCGAGGATGTCGCGCAGGGGAGCGTTGCCAACCGGGCAAACCTCCACGCACGCGCCGCAGGTG
>RFJF01000859.1 GCA_003695455.1 Chloroflexota bacterium | reverse complement strand
GCGTTGGGGCTGGTGGCATTTGTGGCTAACGGCGCTATTTTGCCCCGCCGGTCCGGGGTAGATGATCGCCCGCTGTCCGGCGCCGGCGTTGTGCCTTTTCAAAGCCCTGCCAATTTGCAGGTGGAACTCAACCTGCCGCACGCGGGCCGGGTAACCGGTATGGGCATTCCGGTTGGGGTTACGCTGATTGCAGGCGGCGGATATCACGGCAAAAGCACCCTGCTTTCGGCGCTGGAACGGGGCGTGTACAACCACATCCCCGGCGACGGCCGCGAGTTGGTTGTCAGCCACCCGGCCGCAGTCAAAATTCGGGCAGAAGATGGCCGCCGTGTAGAAGGGGTTGACCTGCGCCCATTCATCAACAATTTACCCAACGGGAACAACGCCGCTGCTTTTTGTACCCAAAATGCCAGCGGCAGTACCAGCCAGGCTGCCAACATCATCGAGGCGCTGGAGGTGGGCGCGCGGCTGTTGTTGCTGGATGAGGATACCTGCGCCACCAACCTGATGATTCGTGACGCCCGGATGCAGGCGCTGGTTGAAAAATCGGGCGAGCCAATTACACCCTTTATTGACCGCGTGCGGGCGCTGGCGGCGCAGGGGGTCAGTTCGGTGCTGGTGCTGGGCGGCAGCGGCGATTATTTTGACGTGGCCGACACAGTGATTCGGATGGATGGCTATCGGCCACAGTGTGTTACAGACCGGGCCAGGGCTATTGCCCGGCAACTACCCACCGGCCGCCGCCCAGAAGGCGATGCCGTGTGGCCGGCAACCTTGCCCCGCATTCCACTGGCTAAAAGCCTGAATCCGCGCAAAGGTAAACGGCCGGTCAGCATCAAGGGGCACGCCCTGCGGGCCGTACAGTTTGGCAGCGAGGAAATTGATCTGAGCGCCGTGGCCCAACTGGTAGATGAAGGGCAGGTGCGGGCCATTGGCCGGGCGCTCAATCTGGCCCGCGAACAGTGGATGGACGGGCGGCGCACCGTGCCGGAAGTTGTAGCTGGGGTAATGGAACAACTGGAAAATGCCGGGCTAGATGCGCTCGACACCCACGTTTCCGGCGACTTCACGGCCTTTCGGTCGTTTGAACTGGCCGCCGCGCTCAACCGCCTGCGAACACTCAAAATTGTAATTGACCGGACAACACAAACCTGATATACTCAGGATAATCAGGCTTACACCCACACACATCAATGTCCATATTTCTACGAATTGGGAGGTTCAACCATGGGACAACTTAAAGATCTCACTCTCCGGATGGCCAAAGCTGTTGTCAGTGATGCGGACCGCGTACAGGTTCAAGAGGTTGAGGGCGCCTCGATGATTGTACTGGAACTCCGCGTTGCCCCGGACGACATGGGCCGGATTATCGGCAAAGAGGGCCGGGTGGCTAATGCCATGCGCACCCTGTTGCGTACCAGCGCCGCCAAAGACGGTAAACGGGTCAATCTGGAAATCATCTGAATTGAATACGTTTTACAGCAAAAATCCCCGCCAGTTCGCGGGGATTTTTTTGTTACACGCCCGATTGGCTACCGCCCGATGCTCAACAGCCGGCCATCACTGCGGCCAAACACCTCCGGAAAGTAAAATTCGTGGGCGGTGGCGGGCAGCACGTGGTAATCGCCGGGCAGGGTGGCGCGCATGGTGTAGCTGTATTCGTAGGTGCCTTTGGGCAGGCGGTCGGTAAACAGCACCACCTTATCGTCGCGCAATTCACTGCGAGAGTACCAGCGCCACCACCAGTAGTAGGGCGCAAAGTACGGCTCCTCCGGGCCGCCGGGCCGCCCCACCAGCGACAATCCCGGCGACATCGCCAGCAGGCTGGTGGTTGCCAGCCCGGTGTCAATGGCCTCTGCGCCGGCGGGCAGCGGGTCTTCCAGCACCAGGTAGTACAAATCGTTGGGGGCCACAAGGGTCAAATCCACCCGGATTACATCGCCCAGGCTGGCCTCGCGCACCTCGTTGCAGACCACGCTTTTATCCTGCGCCTGTTTGTCCAGGCAGGATTGCAGGCGGTAGCGGCGGCTGACCACCACGCCCCGGTCTGCGGGTTCAACCTCTTCCACGGGCAGGTACACTTTCAGATGCGCCGTGTAGTAGAGCCGGCCGTTGCCGTCTGTGCGGGCCACGGTCAGCCGGTTACCGGCATCCACCAGCAAATCGGCCAGCGGAACCACCTGCCGCGAGCTCTGCGCCACGGTATCGCGGGTGGCGCTGCCGCCGATGATTTCGGCGTCATTCAGCGCGGCAGAAAACTGGTAATCCGCGTCCAGTTCGCCGGTCACCTGCATCCAGTCGGTCAGGCCGATGAGCGCCCACGCGCTTTCCTGCGTGGTTTCCCAAATGCCGTCACGGCGGGCTACCATCAACCAGCGCACCACGTTGGGGTTGAGCGCGTTGTCCGGGTCCAGCCGGGCCAGCGCATCCAGAATGATGGCCGTGCTGCGGGTGTCGGTGTTCATGGCCCACCAGTCGTGCACGTTTTCTTCCCAGTGCGCGCCGGTGGCGCTCAGAATGGCAGCGTTGCTCAAATCTGAGAGGAGCGTGTCAATCCGGTCTCGGTTGGCCGCGCCGCCGGACAAGTCGAGGGCCAGGGCCAGGTAGGCCCGCCCGTAGTGGCTTAGTTTTTCGCGGGCCTCAAACAGCGCATCCAGCGATTCCACCGGCGCCACGCCGCCCTCGGCCAGCGTGTACAGCACAAAGGCGTGCCGGTTGGCATCAAACGTGGAGTTCAACTGGCGGGTGCTTTTGAGGTGGTCCAGCAGGTAGTTCTGGCCGTTGGCCAGCATGGTGGC
>RFJF01000858.1 GCA_003695455.1 Chloroflexota bacterium | reverse complement strand
TATTGCGGTGGCGCTGTTTTTGCTGTGCGCCGCTTGCGCCATTGCCGCCGTGGTAGTGGGGCCGCAACTGCCCACACTCTCGGCCACCGCCGATGCCGCGCTGGGTACGGCCACCCCCACCATCACACCCACGCCCACAGCAACCTTCACGCCTACCCCCACCTCAACTTTCACACCCACGCCCACGCTCACGCCTTCGGCTACCAGCACCCCGGTGGTGGCCGATACCGCCACCCCCACGGTAACACCCACCCGCACCCCCACCCCGAACAGGAACGTGGGGCAGGTGGTAGCCGTACTTGCGGCAGATACCATTCAGGTGGCGCTGGCGGGGCAGGTGGTTACGGTCAAATATCTGGCCATCGAGGTGCCGGCCCCCGATGCGCCGTTTGGCCCGGAGGCGGTGGAAATCAACAAATTGCTGGTAGAAGGGCAAACCGTGCGGCTGGAGCAGGACGTGACCAACCGCGACGATGCCGGTAATCTGCTGCGCTACGTGTATGTGGGCAACACCCAAATTAATGAAGAAATGTTGCGCCAGGGCGTGGCAAAATTTGTTTTCAGCCCGCCGGATACCAAATACGCCGCCCGTTTGCAAGAGGTAGAACAGGCGGCGCGGCTCAACAAAATTGGATTGTGGAGTTTGGAATAACTACGAGACCCGCGGAATGCGGGCCAGCAGTTCGCTGACAACCTCGTAGTTGATGGTCCCCAGGTTGGCAGCCACTTCTTCGGCGGTGATGCGTTCGCTGCCCTGGCGGCCAATCAGTACCACCTCGTCGCCCTGCCGCACGTTGGGAATGTGGCTCACATTGATGGCGCTCTGGTCCATGCTGACCCGCCCAACCAGCGGCGCGCGCTGGCCCTTGACCAGCACCTCGCCCCAGGTGCGCGGCGCGCGCCGGAAACCGTCGGCGTAGCCCACCGGAATGATGGCAATGGTTTCTTCGCCTTGCGTGCGGTAGGTGGCCCCGTACCCAATGGGGCTATCGGGCGGCAGGGTTTTTACCTGCCCCACCGTGCTTTTAAATGTGAGCGCCGGTTTGAATCCTTCCGGCAGCAGACAGTTGGCCGAAGGCGGCAGGCCGTAAATGCCAATGCCGGGCCGCACCATATCAAAATGCGCATCCGGCAGATTGATGATGCCGGCAGTGTTGGCCGCGTGAACCAGCGGCGGGCGTAATCCTTTTTTATCCAGTTCAGCCAGCAACGCATTAAAACGGCGCAGTTGCTCGGTGGCGTAGGTAACATCGTCGTCGGCGGTGCTGAAGTGGGTGTACAGCCCCTCAACCCGCAAACCGGGCAGCCGGGTCAGTTCCTCCAGAAAATCCGGAACCTCGTGCGGCAGTAAGCCCAGCCGGCCCATGCCGCTGTCTACCTTTACGTGCGCCAGCGCCGGTTTTCGCAAATCCTCTCCGGCCTGGCTGAAAGCGCGGGCCAGATCAAGTGTGAAAATGGTGGCGCTCACGTTATGCCGAATAGCCTCGTGGGCCTGCCACGCCGGCATGTAGCTAAGTACCAGAATGGGCGCGTCAATGCCGGCTTTGCGCAGTTTGATGGCCTCGCCCAGCGTGGCCACCCCCACCCGGCTGCCGCCGTTGTTCATAACGGTACGGGCAACCTTGATGGTGCCGTGGCCGTAGGCATCGGCCTTGAGAATAGCCATAATTTTGGCCGGTTTGGCGATGTCGGCCAGCAGGCGCACATTGTTGGCAATGGCTTCCAGGTCAATTTCAACCCAGGTGGGGCGCGCCGGCTGCACGGCCCGCACTTTTTGCCAGCCGGCCCCCTGTCGCACCAGCTTCCAGCGGTCCACCCGCGGGTTTTCCAGCAATCGCTGTACTACGCGTTCCATGCGGGTAGCCGGGCCGCCTTTGACCAGCACCACCGTATCTGGCGAGAGCAAATCTTCAACGGCGGCGGCGGCATCGTTGCTGGTAAACGTAACGTGGACCGCGTGTTTGCCCAGCCCGCTTTCACGTTCGATGGCGGCGGCGGCAATGTGCTGGGCAGCTTCGCCTTTGGTTACCAGCCGCCGCACACGGGTGGCGGCGTAATCGCCAATCTGCCGATGAACGGCAATCTCGGTTTCGCCCAGGTCGGGGATATCGCCCAGAATAGCCACTTTGTTGGCGCCGGGAAACTCGGCCAGCGTGTCAAGCGCGGCCATAGTGCTTTCCGGGCTGGCGTTGAATGTGTCATCTAAAATCAGGGTGCCGTTTTTGCCGGACAGCAGGTTTATCCGGCCCGGCGTGCGCGGCAACTCTTTTAATGCCGAAAGCGCCAGTTTGGGCGGCACATCGAACACCAGCCCCACTGCCACCGCGGCCAGCACAACATAAATATGGTGCCGCCCCAGCAGCGGCGTGCTGCCGGGGTAACGTTTGCCGTTGTAGTGCAGGGTAAAGGTGAGGCCGTCGGGCGTAACGGTGATGTCTTCGGCGCGCACGTCTGCCCCGCCGGTTAACCCGAAGGTGAGCATGCGGGCCTGGGTGCGCGGCACCATGCCGGCCACGCGGGGGTCATCGGCGTTGAGAATGGCCGCGCCGTCAAACGGCAGAGATTCGATGAGGCGGCCTTTTTCGGCGGCAATGTTGTTCAAACTACCCAGTATGCTGATGTGCGAGCGGTTGATATTTGTGACCACGCCCACTTTGGGCTGGGTCAGTTTTGCCAGCGCGGCTACTTCGCCAAAGGTGTCGCTGGCCATTTCGAGCACGGCAATTTCGTGGTGCGCTTCCATTTGGCCCAGCGCAATCGGCAGGCCAAAGCGCCCGTTGTAGCTGCGGTAATTTTTAAAGACCTGATATTTTTTTTGCAGAACGGCGGCAATGGCATCTTTGGTGGCGGTTTTGCCGGCCGAGCCGGTTACGCCAACGACGGTGGGCTTGTGTTTTTGCAGAATGTAACCGGCGTATTCGGTAAGCGCTTGCTGAACATCAACCACCAGCACGGTGGTTACGCGGGTATCCGCCGGCACCGCGTCGGAGCGTTCACACAGCACGCCGCTGGCCCCTTTTTCCAGCGCCGAGGCGATGTAATCGTGGCCGTCGCCGGTGGGGGTTTTGATGGCAATAAAAAGCTGGCCCGGCTCCAACTGCCGGGAATCGAAGGCGAAACTGGAAAACTGGCGGGCAATCGCGCCGTTCAGCAGTTGGCCGCCTGTGGCCTGCAACAAATCATCCAGATAAATCATGACGCACCTCAATCAATGAACAATTGGCAATGAGCAATTAACAAATAACGAATGACCAATGACGAATAATACTGACAGCGCTGATTTTACCACAGCCTGCCCCGGACTGACCAACTCGCTGCGGATTGAGTTGACAAATAGCGCAATTGCACTCAAAATCTGTTTTCAGAATCCAGAATCCAGATTCAGACTTATGCACGCAATTTATTCATAATTCAGGCGTTGACCCATTTGTGTGCTGTGCAAGTCGCAGGCGGCAGGTTGCACAGTTGCAAAGTCACAGAGTCACCATCCCTTGATTTCTGACCCCCCGACTCCTGGCCCCTGAATCCTGTTTTCAAAAGGAGGTTTTATGCCCCAACCCATCACCCTGACACCGATTGGCGTGGTACGGAGCAAGTTCAGCCAGAACACGCCGCCGGAAACCATGCGCGCCGAAACATCGCAAATTGTGATTGAACCGGAACTGGAGGCGGGCCTGCTGGGCCTGTCGCCGGGTACGGATATTCAGGTCTTTTTTTACCTGCACCGCATTGCCGATGAGCAAATTGAGTTGCAGCTTCACCCACGCCACAACCCGGAAAATCCGCTGGCGGGGGTGTTTGCCACCCGCACCCAGTTCCGGCCCAGCCGAATTGGGGCTACCGTGGCTCGCGTGGAGGCCATTGATGGCAACGTGCTGACCGTGAGTGGGCTGGACGCGCAAGACGGTTCGCCGGTGGTGGACGTGAAACCCTACGCTCGCTATTTTGACGCCGATACCCGCAGCCAGCAGTTTGAGGCCCGGTCGGTGGATAGTTTGCAGGCCGTGCGGGCCGCCATTGATGCCATTGACGCGGAGGTCATCTGGCTGCTGGGCCAGCGCGCCAGGTATGTGCGTCAGGCAGCAGAATTCAAAGACAAACCGGAAGATGCGCCCGCCCCGGCTCGCTACCGGCAGGTAATGCAGCGCCGGCGGGAAATGGCCGTTGAGGCCGGGCTGGACCCGGATGTCATTGAGGAAATGTAC
>RFJF01000857.1 GCA_003695455.1 Chloroflexota bacterium | reverse complement strand
GGTGGAACAGGTGTGTTTGTGGGCGGCGGCGGGAGCGTGGCGGTGGGTGTGGGCAAAACCGATACCACTACCTGCGCTTCGGCGGTTGGCGTAAATGTGGGCAGCGGTGTTCGGGTGGGGAGCAGCGCTGTGGGTTCGGCGTCTGCAACCGGCAGTTGGTCGGTTAAGGCGCAGGCCAGTAAAAACAGTAAAAAAAATACGCCAAAAATCAAACGTTTGATCATTTGTAACGGCAAAATGCAACCTCAATCACAGGAAATATTGAACCAAACGAGTGTATCATAAAGCGCCGGCAGTACCAAATTCACTGTTCGTCGTTGCAACGTGGCTTTGCCGTTCCATCAAAATTGTGCTAAACTGTCGGGTTGTAAGCCCCCGTAGCTCAGCGGATAGAGCAGTGGCCTCCGGAGCCATGTGCGGGCGTTCGAGTCGCCCCGGGGGTATTTTACCCAAGTGCCGCATTACTGCGTAAAGCCTTTCCAAATGTGGGAGGGCTTTTTTGTTTGCCTTCCGGTTTCGTCCGGTTTTCCTCGACTACGCCCCCGTTTTATGTTAAAATTGAAGAAAATCCGGCAAAATGCAACTCTCGACGGATAAACCCTCTGCCATACGGGCAAAACAACAAGGTAATGCCGGAACAGGATTAGCCGTGAACAGGGTCACATTGCAAACAGCCACACCCGCAGATGCCGAATTCCTCTACACCCTGCTCAAGCTCACTATGCAGAATTACGTTGACCAAACCTGGGGATGGGATGAACAGTGGCAGCAACAATACTTTCAGGAGCATTTTGTGCCTGAAAACGATCAACTCATCATTAAAGACGGTCAAAGAATTGGGGTCATCTCCACCGAGAAAACAGCTACTGAACTGGTACTGTCAAAGATATTCATTTTGCCCCGCTTTCAGGGGCAGGGTCTGGGCACAGAATTGATCCGGGCTGTTATTAATGAAGCGGCGCGTTGCGGCCTGCCGGTGGTGCTGCGTGTGTTAAAGGCTAACTCATCGGCCAAAAGATTATATGAACGGCTTGGATTTGTAGTAACCAATACTACCGAAACACATCATTATCTGAAGCTGAACCCGGCAAGCTAACACGCAGACTTGGTGGGCCCGGCTTCGTTCCGTTAATCGCGTTCAATGTAGAACAGGAGGTCTTGCAAAATGGCACAAGCTGGCTTGCACGCATTATCCGGTGTGGCTGTTGGCAAGGTTGTTTCCAGGCGGGAATGGTTTTTTCTGGGGCTTATTCTGGGTACCGTGTTCCCTGATCTGGATAATTATGTAGTGGCGGCTGCCACAATTGCCAAACTGGACACTCACGGGTTGCACCGAACCTTTACCCATAGCCTGTTTACCATTCTGGCAGTAATGGTTATATTCTTTTTGATTTCCCGGATGCTCCAACAACCGCGTTGGGCCAACCTGGGTTTAGGGCTGGGCGCAGGTATTGGCATGCACATTGCATTAGATTTGTTAATTTGGTTCAATAGTGTGGAATTACTTTGGCCGCTGGGTGGTTGGGTAAACCTGTGGGAAGACATTCAGCCGCCGGCCTGGTTTGCAACACTGCTTCAACCGCTCGAACTTTTGTTTTTGGCGCTCTATTTTGGCTGGTTGGGGAAAACAGCCCGGAATTACGGCACAAACCTTGATTTTTTGGGCACGCTGCGTGTGTGGACAATTTTAATGGTTGTGTTTCTGCTTGTATTTACCCCGCTGGCTTTTATTATGGGCCAGAGATTTCTGATCATTTTTGGCGTGGTTTACCTCATCTCTATCACGGCAGCCGTGGTCATTACGGTTCGAATGCGGCAAACTGTCGAGGCGTGGCCGCCTGAACAGAGCGTGCAACCGGCAACCCTGGCAAAATAACTGCGTTACTGCGCAGACCAAAGCAAAAAGATGGCCTGCAAGGAGAACCCCAAAATGGCATCCGTACCACCCGATTTGTTTTTCAAGGCAATGACCCGCATCCACATATTTTTGTACCGCACCAGCAACGGCAAGCTGTGGAACAAAATGACGGGTATGCCGGTGCTGTTGCTGACAACCACCGGCCGAAAATCGGGCCGGTTGCGCACTACCCCGCTGGTTTATGTGCGCGATGGTGATGACTATCTCATTGCCGCGTCAAAAGGCGGCGCAAATTCTCATCCGGCCTGGTATCTCAACCTGAAAGCCACCCCGGAAGTTCGTGTTGAAACCGGGGGACGAGCGTTTACCGCACGCGCAACCATTACCGCAGGTGAAGAACGCAACCGGATGTTTGAACGGTTCAAGTCGGCCGGCCCTAATTTTGCCACCTATGAACAGATGGCCGGGCGCACCATTCCCGTGGTTCGCCTGACGCCTGTATAGGGCATGGTTGCGTTGTGGAATATGGAGCATCCGGATGACCCGGTAACGTAGCCGGTGCTTTCCACAAAAAAAACCCCTCTGTCACAATAGGCAAGGGGGCTTTTTGTTTTTTGCCGAGATTCTTTGGCCTGTGGCCTCAGAGCAACACATCTGCCGGGTAATTACTGCAACGGGTTAGTCATGCCGGTGGGCGGACCGGCTGAGGGACACAATGCGCCGGCACAGTTCAGGTACACTGCCGGCGCCGTGCGCGGCGCGCAGCAGGCGAGCTTCTGCCGGAGAGAGGGTGATCGGTTCTCCGTTGTAGCCACGGCGGGCTGCTTCCAGCGGGTCCAGCAGCAGCAGTTCCGCTGTTTCCTGGCTGACCATGGCCGCGGCAATCAGCACGTTAATGCCGTTACCACCGGGCAATGGGGGGGTGATGTTGAGATTGTGATGGGTATTCAATGCGCAGCTCCTTGAAACAAATGTTAATTGAGCTTACTCTACCAAACCACCGTCGCCGGGGGGGTCTCTTTTTGCCGGAATCTGGGCGCAAAATTAAAAAATTTAAGATTGTTAATTTTGTTGG
>RFJF01000856.1 GCA_003695455.1 Chloroflexota bacterium | reverse complement strand
GGCAGATGCAGCATTTGCAAGCCCAAACCGCGCAACTCCAGGTGCAGATGCGCCGCTTGCAGGCCCAAAATGCGCAACTGCTGGCCCGCAGACAGGCTGCCCCGCCCCAACCCGCAGCCACGCCCGCCGTGCAGCGCGGCCAACCGGCGCGCCCCGTTACCGCAGCCGCCAGAACACAGCTTCGGGTGGCCGTGCCGGTGGTACAAAACCTAACCCGGCAACTCACCCGAAACCCGGCGGTACGGCTTACCGCGCGTCCGCTGGCGCAAATTGACCGAATTATCATTCACCATTCCGGCGCCGCTCCCACCGTTGGCGCAGCGCAGATTGCCAATTTTATGGTCAACCAGCGCAAACAGGCGGGCATTCCCTTCCACTACTTTGTTACGGCCAACGGCACACTGCAACAAACCAACGACCTGACCATCATTACCGCGCACAGCAGTCCGGCGCTCAATCTGGTTTCGGTGGGGGTTTGTTTTGCCGGAAATTTCAACCGTGTGCCGCCATCGCCGGCGCAAATTGAGGCCGGCGCGCGGTTGGCTGCCTGGCTCATTCAAAAGCTCAATCTTTCGGCGCGGGCAGTGTTTGGGCATAAAGAGTTGGTGCAAACGCAAAGCCCCGGCTTGCAGTGGGATTCCGGGGCTAACTGGGGCGCGCAACTGCGTCAAAAAATACAAGCATATCTCACCGGAGCCGCCTGATTTTATCCATGACAGAACCCGATATTCAACAGCAAAACATAGAAGAAACAACTAACTACAAAGTTGACCTGCCTACCTTTCAGGGGCCGCTGGACCTGCTGCTCAATTTGATTGAGCAGGAAGAACTTGACATCACCAAAATTTCGCTGGCCCGCGTAACCGACCAGTATTTGAGTTATCTGGAAATTTTAAAAGTTACAGACCCCGACGAATTGACCGATTTTCTGGTAATTGCCGCCCGGCTGATTCTCATCAAATCTGAAGTTTTGCTGCCGCGCCCGCCCCCCATTCTCATTGAGGAGGACGAGGAGGATGTGGGTGATGAATTGGCTCGCCAGTTGCGGTTGTACAAGCATTTTAAGGAAATTGCCGCGCATCTGCGGGAACTGGAAGAATCTGGCCGGCGCAGTTTTGTGCGCGTAGTTCCCAAAATAAAAATTGAGCCAAAACTAATTCCGGGTGATGGTAGTCTCGAAGCGCTGCTGCTGGCGGCCCGCAACGCGCTGGCCGTTAAACCGGAAGACCCGGATGTAAACGAGGTTGTATCGGCGCATGTGGTCACCATTGGCGAACAAATGCACCACATTTGGGAAGAAGTTAATACCGGGCAACAGGTATCGTTCAACAAGTTACTACACCGGTCAACTAACCGGATTGAGGTAATTGTTACCCTGCTGGCAATTCTGGAACTGATTAAACGGCGCATTGTAGCCGTTGAACAACCCAGCCCCTTTGGCGATATTTTGATAGGTAAAAAAGAAAATGCACAGATTTTACACGATGGCGAGTGGGAAGCGCTGTTTGAAATGACAGAGGTCTCGTAACAAGTTTATTGAGTTTGTGGAGTTTGTGGAGTGAAGAGTTGGGTGAGTTTGGTCGTTCGTTGTTCGGAGTTCGTTGTTCGGAGTTGGTAACTGCTCACTAACCGTACAACCCGTGGCGGGCAATGTACCGGCGAACAGAATCCGGAACCAGGTAGCGAATACTCCGGCCGGCCCGCACTCTGGCCCGGATGTACGAAGCTGACAGGTCAATTTTGGGTGCCTCCACCCAGGTGAGGCGCTCGGGCAAGCCGGGGATGTTGGGCGCGGTCACGGCGCTGCCGGGGCGATGAACCACGGCCAGCCGGCATTGGCGAATCAGTTCTGCCGGGTTGTGCCAACTGGGCAGGTCGGCCAGTGAATCACTGCCAATGATGAAATACGTTGTATCGGCAGGCAAACCGGTGCGCCGGCGAATGTACGCTACCGTATCCACCGAATAGTGCGGCCCCGGCCGGTCCAAATCCACAGTACACAGTTCAAATTGAGGGTGGTCGGCAATGGCGCAGGCTACCATTTGCCGCCGGTGCTGCGCACCGGCTTTTTTTTGAGCGCGTTTGTGCGGCGGGTCGCCGGCAGGCACAAACAGCACGCGCTCCAGTTGCAGCGCATCACGCACCGCTTCGGCAATCAACAAATGGCCCACGTGGATGGGGTCAAACGTGCCGCCCAAAATACCAATCATTTTCAGCAAGCAATGTGCAATGAATAGTTAACAAGCTGGTTACAACTTCTGTAACCGCCGCCAAATTGTAACAATTTGCTCATTGCTAATTGGCCATTGTTCATTGAATTACCACGCCCACTCAAGTTCAACATCATCCAGAAAAACGGTGGTTCCCTCGGTGACGCCGGCCTCTCTCAAGGCTTCATTTACCCCCATCCGTTCCAGAATTTGATGCACCCGCATCACGGCCTGGTCTTCGTTCCACATTGTTTGCAGGGCCAGTTCGGTAATGCGCGGGCCGGTTACGCGCCAGCTTTTGCCGTCCATCAATTTCTCAATTTCAAAGAAATCTTTGTCCTGTTCCAACGAAAACACCGGAACTTCTTCTTCAAAAAGCTCTTCTTCCGGCAATTCATCAAGCCGGGCGATAATCCGGCCCAGCAAAAACTGAATACCTTCATGCGTAGCCGCAGAAATCTTGTAAACTGGCAACCCCAGCGCCTGTGCCCGCGATTGAATGGCCGGCCAGTGATTGAGCGCCTGGGGCAGGTCAATTTTGTTGAGTACCACAATTTGCGGCTTCTCCGCCAGCCGGCCGCTGAACTGGCGCAGTTCGGTGTTGATTTGGTCAAACTCGGCCAGCGGGTCCGGCGATGCGCCGTTGAGCAGATGGATGAGCAGGCGGCAGCGTTCAACGTGGCGCAAAAATTGATGCCCCAACCCCGTGCCCTGGTGCGCCCCCTCAATCAGGCCCGGAATATCGGCCAGCACAAAATCACGGTGGTCCAGCGCCACCACCCCCAGGTTGGGCTGAAGCGTGGTAAAGGGGTAATCGGCAATTTTGGGCCGTGCGGCGCTGACCACGGACAAAAACGTGCTTTTGCCGGCGTTGGGCACGCCTACCAGCCCCACATCGGCAATGAGCTTCAGTTCCAGCGTTACCCACAGCGCCTCGCCGGGCAGGCCGTTTTCGGCAATTTTGGGAGCCTGGTTGGTGGCGCTGCGAAAGGCAATGTTGCCCCGCCCGCCGCGCCCGCCGCGCGCGATGATGGCTCGCTGGCCCGGTTTGACCAAATCGGCCAGAAGCTCGCCTGTTTCAGCGTGACGCACCACCGTGCCGGGCGGCACTGTAATTACGGCATCGTCGCCATTGGCGCCGGTCATCTTTTTGCCGCCGCCGTGCGCGCCCCGTTTGGCCTTAAAATGAATGTTGCTTTTAAATTTGACCAGCGTATTCAGTTGGGGGTCAACCTCAAAAACCACGTTGCCGCCGTCACCGCCGTGGCCGCCCGCCGGGCCGCCGCGCGGTACAAACTTTTCTCGCCTGAAGGCCACAATGCCGTTACCGCCGTCGCCGGCCTTTAAATGGATTTTTGCTTCATCATACAGCATAAGTTATCAAATTTTCTCCGAAATCGGCGTGATAAAATGGTGTGCCGGCTATTTTACCACAAGCGCAAGCTAATTGCATACCCGGGCGGCAGCGGAATGTTCGCCAAAGTGATATTTGTCTGCCCTGTTGGTGACATTTATCACTAATAGTTGGGGGTAAATTTTAGTATACTTGACAAGGTTAAGTATACTACGTATTGTCCGGAGAATAAGTTTCTGGTGGGGAGACGACATCATTTGTCCTTTGCAAATGAAAAATGACGCACTCATCTATGTCAACTGTATAATTTACATGATGAAAGGAATTCAGTTTTAAGGTTATAAAGACAATGACAAATTCTATTTATTTAACAACCACAGAGTCTCACTGTGGCAAATCTCTGATTTCGCTGGGGATTATGGAAATGCTCCTGCGAAAAACCAAGCGGGTGGGCGTATTCAGACCGCTCATCAGCGAACACACCCCCGGACGGCGAGATAAAAATATTGACCTGATCCTGTCTCACTTTGATCTCAAGATTAATTACGCCGATACCTACGCCTTTCTGATGCGTGAAGCCAACGAACTGCTGGCTCAGGGCAAAAACGATGAATTTCTGGACCGGATTATTGAAAAATACAAAGTGCTTGAGAATCAGTGTGATTTTATTTTGTGCATTGGCTCTGACTTTGTGGGTGAAAGTTCTGCTTTTGAGTTTGATATTAACACCGTTATTGCCCAAAACCTGGGTGTGCCGGTGCTGGTACTGGGCAACGGGGCCAACCGCGACATTGCCGAAGCGGTAGACCCCGTCCGGCTGGCGGTAGACCTGTTCCGCGAGCGCGGCTGCCAGATGGTAGGCGCTATTATCAACCGCGCCGACAAAGACCGGATTGACGAATTACTGGCGGCACTGCACAATGAGTTTCCGGAAGGAAACATGCTGTTATCGGTGATTCCGGGCAACCGAATTCTCAACAGCCCCAACATCAAGGAAATTGTAGAAAATTTAAACGCCGAGGTACTGTACGGCGCCGACCGGCTGGCGCGCCAGGTTTTTGATTACAAAATAATTGCCATGCAGGTGCAAAATTTTTTGCCGCACCTCAACGACAACTCGCTGGTAATTACCCCCGGTGACCGTCCGGAGATTATTCTCAGTACGTTGCAGGCGCACCAGTCTCGCAATTACCCGCAGGTAGCAGGTATTTTGCTGACCACCGGCCTCAAGCCGGCGCCCGCCGTTCAAAAGTTGCTCGATGGCCTGCCCAGCATATTGCCCATTTTGGCCGTACCCACAGACACGTTTACCACCGCCACCAACGTGGGCAAAATTCGCTCGTACATTACCCCGGACAACCACGCCAAAATCAACCTGAGCTTGAAACTATTTGAAAAATATGTAGACATTGATGCGCTGCACGCCCAAATCAGCAGCGTGCAGGCTCGCGGGCTTACGCCCAAAATGTTTCTGTACAATCTGGTGCAAAAGGCCAAAGCCAACAAACGGCACATTGTGCTGCCAGAAGCCACCGACGAGCGAATTTTGCGCGCTGCAGAAATATTGTCGGAGCAGGATATTGTTGAAATTACCCTGCTGGGCAATGAAGACGAAGTCAAGCAGGCTATGGCCCGGCACGGGCGTTCGCTGGACTTTAACAAGGTTCACCTGGTTGACCCCGAAAAGTCCCCTCTGTTTGATGATTACTGGGACACGCTGTACCAACTGCGCAAGCACAAAGGCCTCACCCGCGAACACGCCCGCGATTTGATTTGCGATGTTTCATATTTTGGCACCATGATGGTTTACAAAGGCCACGCCGACGGAATGGTTTCCGGCGCGGCGCACACCACCATGCACACCATTCGGCCGGCGCTGCAATTTGTTAAAACAAAACCGGGCTTCTCTGTAGTATCATCGGTGTTTTTTATGTGCCTTGAAGACCGCGTGCTGGTGTACGGCGATTGCGCTGTAAACCCCAAACCCACTGCCCAACAACTGGCCGAAATCGCCCTGGCTTCAGCAGACTCCAGTCTGGCGTTTGGCATCGAACCCAAAGTAGCCATGCTCTCCTACTCCTCCGGTGACTCCGGCAAAGGCGAAGAGGTAGACCGGGTGCGCGAAGCTACCCAAATTGCCAAAGAGCGCCGCCCCGATTTGAAAATTGAAGGGCCAATCCAGTACGACGCCGCGGTTGACCCCGAAGTGGGCAAAAAGAAACTGCCCAACTCGGAAGTGGCCGGGCAGGCCACGGTACTCATCTTCCCCGACCTGAACACCGGCAACAACACCTACAAAGCCGTACAGCGAGAAACCGGCGCGCTGGCCGTGGGGCCAATGCTACAGGGGCTGAACAAACCCGTAAATGACCTGAGCCGGGGCTGCACCGTAGAAGACATTGTGAACACTGTTGTCATTACCGCCATTCAATCCCAAATCGAATAAGGAATCACACAATGAAAATCCTCGTTATCAACTCCGGCAGTTCATCCATTAAATACCAACTCTTTGAAATGGCGGACAATCAGGTACTTTGTGGCGGGCTGGTTGAGCGCATTGGACTGGACGGCAGCCGGGTCAATCACAAAATTTATTCCAACGGCAGTACCCAGAAAATTGTGCGGGAACTGCCCATCAAAAATCACCGGGTGGGGCTGGAGCAGGTTGCCGGCCTGCTGATGGACGCCGAAATCGGCGTGATTGCCTCTGCCGCCGATATTGCGGCCGTGGGTCACCGCACCGTACACGGCGGCGAACGCTTCAGCCAGACTACCATCATTGATGATGAAGTGGTGGCAAAAATGCGCGAGTTGATTCCACTGGCCCCGCTGCACAATCCGGCCAACCTGGAAGGCATTCAGGTAGCCCGCCAGATTTTTCCGGAGGCCGTGCAGGTTGCCGTTTTTGACACCGCGTTTCATCAAACCATGCCTCCGGCGGCGTATCGTTACGCCATCCCCACCCGGTATTACACCGAATACGGCATTCGCTCGTACGGCTTCCACGGCACATCGCACCGGTACGTTTCAAAAATGGCGGCCCGGCATTTGGGCCGCCCGCTGGAAAACACCAACCTCATTACGGCCCACCTGGGCAACGGCGCCAGCATTACAGCCGTACGCGGCGGCAAATCGGTAGACAGTTCAATGGGGTTCAGCCCGCTGCCCGGCCTGATGATGGGTACCCGCAGCGGCGATATTGACCCGGCCATTATTTACTATTTGGGAACAAAAGTCGGGATGCCGCTGGAAGAAATTGACCACATGCTCAACAAGCAGAGCGGGCTGCTGGGCATTTGCCACGACAGCGACCTGCGCGACATCGAAGAACGGCAGGCCGCCGGAGACCCCGACGCCCAACTTGCGCTGGATATGTACACCTACCGGATAAAAAAATATATCGGCGCGTACATGGCCG
>RFJF01000855.1 GCA_003695455.1 Chloroflexota bacterium | reverse complement strand
TTTTCAGTTACAGTTTCATTATTTTATTCTACGTCATTTTTATGCTGGTTGAGGCCACCGCCTTTCAGGATAAAATCAAATCGGCCTTTAAAGATAACAAGAATGCCTACGGTTATTTTGCCCAGGTTATGGACAGCATGCAGTTTTATCTGGTCATCAAAACCCGCATCAACGCAATTACCGGCCTGTTTGTGGGCGTGGCGCTGTGGCTGGTAGGGCTGGATTTTGCCATTCTGTGGGGTTTTGTCGCCTTTTTGCTGAACTACGTGCCCAATTTTGGCTCGATTATTGCGGCGGTGCCGGCGGTGATTTTGGCCTTTGTGCAGTTTGGCATCGGCTGGCAGTTTTGGGTGGTCATCGCCATTTATCTGGGGGTGAACCTGCTGGTAGGCTACGTCATCGAGCCAAAAATGATGGGCAGCGGCCTGGGTTTATCGGCGCTGGTGGTGCTGATTTCGGTGTTGTTCTGGGGCTGGATTCTTGGCCCGGTCGGTCTGATTTTGTCGGTGCCCATTACGGTGGCCCTCAAAATATTTATGCAGAGCTACCCCGGTTCGCGCTGGCTGGCGGTTATGCTGGGTACGGGTGAGGAACTGGCAGAGTAGGTTGGGGCAAATAGCAGATTCCAGACTCCTGACCGTCGACCCCTGAATCCTGGTTTCAAGGAAAGCAGACCCAGCCTGCAGTACGGTGAATGAAAATTCCGCAAGGGGCAAGCGGCAGGGGAAAATGGGAGGCAGGGGCGATGGGGTGCAGAGAGCCATTCGCCTATTTGCTGAATCGTTTACTTTATCCTTCATCCTTCCGCCTTTATCCTTATTTTATACGAGGAGACATTTATGACGCTCGACGCAATTTTTAATTTGGGCAGTACCATCATCACCATTCTGATGCTGATTTATATCATCGCGGCGGCGGTGTTCATCATTATGGAAAACAGAAGCCCGCAATCCACATTTGCCTGGCTGTTCCTGTTCATCACCTTTCCCATTGTTGGAATTATCATTTACATCTTTTTTGGGCACGGCTGGCGCGCCTTCAGCCAGGAACGGGAGATTGCCCGGCAGGAGTTAGGCAGTGAATTGATGGGTGACCTGGGTGAACTGTTTGAGCGGCAGCAGGAGTACATCGAGCGTATTGCCGCCGAGCGCCCGGCCTCGTACCGTAAAAAGCTGCTGCGGCTGGTGCAAAAAAATTCCAGCTCGGTACTGACCGGTTACAACGATGTTGAGATTTTGCAGGATGCCACCCAAAAATACCCCCGCCTGCTGGCCGATATCAAAGCCGCCCAGAGTACGGTTCATCTCAACTACTACATCTGGACTGAAGACAGCTTTACATTGCAGATCAAGGAAGCCCTCATCGAGCGGGCGCAGGCCGGCGTTGAAGTTCGCTGCCTGTACGATGCCTCCGGCGGGGCCATGAGCAAGCAATATCTGGCCGACCTGACCGCCGCCGGCGTGGAAATTCACCCCTACCTGGAATACCGCTCGCTGACCCGTTTGCATACGGCCAACTATCGCAGCCACCGCAAAATTGCTGTTATTGACGGTAAAATTGGTTACGTGGGCGGGCTGAACCTGGACAAAGAGCAGATTGAGCCGCCCGCCTTTGATACCTGGCGCGATACCCACCTGCGCATGGTTGGCGAAGCGGCCTGGGCGTTGCAGGCCAGCTTTATTATTAGCTGGTATAATACCACCGGTCAGAAAATTGCCGGCAAAAAATATTACGCGCCGGTTGAAACCACCAACTTTATGCCGGTGCAAATTACACAGGGCGGCCCGGACTCACAGTGGAAGGCCATCCGGCAATTATATTTCCAGATGATTTCTTCGGCAGAAGACAAAATTTATATGCAATCACCCTTTTTTGTGCCGGATGAAAGCATTCTGGAGGCGCTCAAGGCGGCGGCGCTGGCCGGCGTGGATGTGCAGTTAATGTTCACCCCGCGCGGCTCTACCTACCAGATTCCCTACCGGGCGGCCCACACTTACTTTGAAGAAGTTGTAGAAGCCGGGGCCAAAGTGTATCTGTACCAGGCCGGTTATTTTCACCCCAAAACGCTCAACATTGACAACGCCGTCATTTCCATTGGCACGGCCAACATGGATATTCGCAGTTTCAGCCTGAATTACGAAACCACCGCCATTGTGTACGATGAAGAAAAGGCCCGCGAACTGGAGGCCCAGTTCTTTGAGGATTTGAAACATTGCACCGAATGGACTCTGGAGGAGTACAAAAACTTCTCGGCGGGCCACCGATTTGTTGACTCGGTGTACCGGCTGGCCTCGCCGTTGCTGTAGGGGAAAGTGAGGTAGCAGATGTACGACCTTGATTTATCTGTGTGGGGCGGATTTGTTTCGGCGGTGTGGCAGGTGGCTGCCGGCGTTTTAAAGCTGGACCCCAACGCCTTTCTGTCCACCGATGCCCTGACCGGCGGCTGGAAGGTGGCGCTGGCCATTGTCTTTTTGGCCGGCCTGTCTGATATGCTGGGCCAGAGCGTGGTGCTGTTTGCCAACCGGGTCACACCCCGGCGCTTCACGGTGAGCCTGGTCATGTCGGCGCTGGTGCTGGTGATCAGCGCCGTGGTCTGGATTGTTTCAATCTGGCTGGTTATCCGGCTGATATATGGCTTTGAAGGCCGCTTTTACCGGGTGTTTGTGGTGGTGTCACTCAGTTACGCGCCGCTGCTGTTTGGCTTTTTATCGTTGCTGCCGTACCTGGGCAACACCATTTACCAGGCCGTGCGTGTCTGGAGTTTGCTGGCGCTGGTGGTGGGTGTCAAAGCCATTGCCGGCGCGGTATTCTGGCAGGCAATTGTGGCCTGCCTTATCGGCTGGCTGTTTGTGCAGTTCATTATTCACATGCCAATTTTCAAAATCAAGGCGGTGGATGCCTGGCTGTGGCGCGTGATGACCGGCACCAACGAGCGGCTCGATACCCAGATGCTGGCCGACCGGCTGGCGGTTCAGCGCGGCAAACTACTGCGCGGGCGCGGAAAGTAATCTTTTTGGGTTGAATTTTTGGAGATACATTCAATGGGCTGGATTTTTAACTCGATCTTTTTTCTGCTGGGCGTGGGGCTGCTGCTCTTTTTGGTGGCTGGTTTTTTTGCGCCCTTTGAGTCAATGCGCTGGTGGGCCGGCTGGACAGACCACGGCCTTGAACCGGAACGGGAACTTGCCCAAACGCCGGAACTTTTGCCGGACGCCAACCCCAACGCCGATTACTACGTGGTCTACCTGACCGGTATCGGCGGTTTCTCCGGCGATTATCTGGCCGCCCGTGAAATTGAATTTTTGGACCGGCTCAAACAGAACTTTGGCGACAGGCTGGTGCTGATTTCAGATGTATTTCCCTTTGCGGTCGGCAACAATCCCCTCAACGGCGAGCGCCTGCTCAAAGGCATGTGGGATTGGGTTCACGCCCGGCAAATTGCCAACAATATGGACGTGACCACCTTTCTCATTTGCGCCCGCAACGCCCTGCAAGTGGCCGTTTCCGGCGACTCCCGCTACGGGCCGCTGAACAATTTTGGCGTGGCCCGCGAGGTGGCCTACAGCCTGTTGCAACACGGCTACCCGCAAGATTCCGGCAAACGCATCACCCTGATTGGCTACAGCGGCGGCGGGCAGATTTCGGTGGGCATCAGCCGCTACCTGCACCAGTTGTTCCAGGCGCCGGTCCGCATTATTTCGCTGGGTGGTGTGATGTCAGACGACCCCGGCTTTGAAATGGTTGAGCATCTGTACCAGGTTATCGGCGGCAAGGATTTCTTCCCCAAAACCGGCGAAATCATCTTCCCCCGGCGCTGGCCCATTATTCCCCATTCCAACTGGAACCGGTTCAAACGCAGCGGCCGTGTCACCACCATTAACCCCGGCGATCTGGTGTATCACGTGGGCGGCGAGGATTATTTTTCTAACGATGGCAGACTGCCCAACGGGCAGTCATTTATGGACAAAACGCTTGAAATTGTCACCGACATCATTAGCGGCAACACCCAAAAATACATGTCCGGGCAGGGTGTTTCAGAAAAGGTAGAAGCAAAATAAGAGGGGCTCCGGTAAAAGGAGCATTTCAATTCTGAGCTTCCCCGGCACGGACAAGCCGGGATAAATGGAGTAAGGAGTATGCAGTAGGAAGTATTGGCCCGACTCCCTTGAAAATAACCCCCTCCCCGGCCCCTGCCAGGGCTTATCTTTACCCATAAAGAGGGAAAGTTAGGAGGTGTTAAAAATTAGCCAAGATTGAGTAATGTCGAACAAACGGCGCCAGCCGCGCCAAAGAACCT
>RFJF01000854.1 GCA_003695455.1 Chloroflexota bacterium | reverse complement strand
TTATCCCCCTGTTCAGTTTTCTCTTGGCCAACCGACCCGCAACCATATTCCGCCTGGATTAAGATACCTATTTCCACCCAGATTAAACTCTACTCCACGAATGAGAACATTACCAGGCAAGCTTTCATTTAATTTCTGACTCATCGCCATATTGTATACACTTGGGAAAGTCCCTTGATATTCGGGTTGGGTCAATGATTTGTAGGAATTAATATCATAGGCCAATATCTCTGTATTAATCACCTGATCATACATTGGGCCAAGTGGAACCGCACCTAAAGACGATCCCACTGCAGATACGTAAGTATCTTGCCCTATTTGTACCCCTCCTCCCGGGTATAATGCAGTGTTCCCTATAGCGATATCAGAGACTAATGTGCCAAAGTATGCGATTATACTCGAGTAATTTTCAATGACTCCAACCGGGCTTAATTCATATGCTCCGTGGACGGCTGATGCACCTTCCGGCCCAACCACTACTTGTGCAGTTGTACCAGCCATACTTAATCCAAATGCAACAATATCTCCCAGTACATTAAAAAAACCACCTACTTTGGCTAATTTTATATCTGGTTCTCCTACCGGAAGTACCCCGGTTTCGTAATTCAATCTAACCCTATCGTTTACAAAATCCTTTGGTTCGGGAGGATTGTTCCACATTTCCTCTAACGGGTACCAAGGGTTATCACACATCGGTATCTCCGGTGGACATCCCTGGTGCCCACTCGGATCCGAGTACCGAACGGGGTTCCCATAAACATACCCCTACCGATTCCACCCCCTCGGATGGCCCGGCTCCGGCACCAGAGAATCCGGTTGGGTGAAACTGCCGGTCAGGGGGTCAAAAAATCTGGCGCGGTAATCATAGAGGCCGCCGGTGGTGGGTTCGAGGCACTGGCCGGGGGGCAAGCGGAGACGGTCGGTGGGACGGTCAATAAACAGTGAGTAATGAGCAAATTTTTGCTCCTTGTTACTTGCTCATTGTTCACTGAATGGAAGTATAGCGCATCGCCCGCGCGGGTGGCAATTTGGCGGTGGGTTTGCCGCGCGGCGGCAGGGCCGCTACAATGACTGCTGCACTGCTGAAAATCAGCGGGAAATTCTTTTGGGAGGAACCATGACTCAGAATGGAAATCAGGACGGGGCGGCGCAGGTCAACATTAAGGATGACGGCGCGGCTGTAATCAAAGGCGAAAACGTGTCCATCCGCGAGGGGGGCGCGGCGCTCATTTCCGGGCAGTCGGTTTCGGTGCACGAGGGCGGGGCGCTGCTCATCGCCGCCGAAAAGCTATCGATTCGTGAAGGCGGCGGGGGAATTCTGCTGGCCAATCACGCCGAATTTAACGACAGCACCATTTTGCTGGCGCTGGCCGATCGCATCGGCGGCAACGTCAAGGTGATGGTGGATGTTCGGGCCGGGGCGGTGTTCGGGCTGCTGGTGGGCGCCGCGCTGGTTGGGCTGAAACTGCTCCGCCGGCGGGGGTAAATCGCCGTCAGGCTGAGCGCGATTGCACCAGCACGCCAATCGCCAGCAGCACCAAAAAGAGCGCCAGCGAAATGATGGGCTGAAGCTCAAACACGCCCACAATCATCGCCGCGCCCACCACCGCCGAGAGCACCACCAGCGCCGTTTCCAGCAGTACCGAGGCCAGAATTCCACCGATAATTGCGCCCGCCAGCAGGGTTGCAACCTGCCACGCGCCCAAATCGGGGAAAAAACCGTGCGCCAACCAGGTCAGTAGATACGCGCCGGCCAGCACTCCGGCCACAATTACGGCCACCTTTTGCAGCAGCATGGCCAGCACGGCCCCGGCTACCCCGGCGATCAGCCCCACAATTACAACCAGCCAGACCGACGGCAGGTCGACGTTGTTCAGCACCAGCCCCACGCTGACCGCAAATCCAATGGCGCCCACCGTCAGCCAAAAGAGCCGCCGCCCGGCAACCAGCACCGCAACCCCGGCAATCAGGGTGATGATTTTCAAAACGGGGAACGCCAGCCCAATCGTCATATTTTTCCGCCCGGGCCGCTATTCCATCACCGAGACGCCGGCGGCGGCGGCCACAATCACCTGGTGCACCATCCCCAAAAAGAGGCCGTGTTCCACCACCCCCACCCGGTTGCGGAGGGTGGCTGCCAGCGCCGCCGGGTCGTCAATCCCGTGGGCAAAGTGGCAATCCAGAATGTAATTGTGGTTGTCGGTGATGTAGGGGGAGTCCTCGCCGCCGCGCAGCACCGGGGTGCAGCCCAGCCCGGCCAGCCAGCGCGCGGTGAACTTCCAGTTGAAGGGAATCACCTCCACCGGCAGCGGGCTGACCAGCCCCAACTGCGTGCTGACCTTGCGGTCATCCACCACAATAATCAGCCGTTTGGCGTTCATTTCGACCATTTTTTCGCGGAGCAGCGCGCCGCCCAACCCCTTGATGACGTTCAGTTGGGGGTCAACCTCGTCCGCGCCATCAATCGCCACATCCAGCACCGGGTGCTGGTCCAGCGTGGTCAGCGGCACGCCGTAGCTGCGGGCGCGCTCGGCGGTGGCCTCAGAGGTGGGGATGCCCACAATATCCGTCAGTTGGCCGGATTGATACAACTGCCCAATTTTGTCTACGGCGTAGCGGGTGGTAGAGCCGGTTCCCAACCCCAGCACCATCCCGCTTTTGACCTGCTCCACAGCTTTTTCGGCCGCAATTTTTTTGAGCGCTTCAATGGATGACATACGTGGCGTTCCTTTAAACGTGATAGTGAACGTGATAATTTACAGGTTGCCCAACAGCCCAACCTGCGCCAAAAACCCCAGCCGGTCGATGACCTGCCAGTGTCCGCTTATCTGACCCTGATTGAAATAGTAAATGGTCAGGCCCGGCATGTTGATTTTCTGCCCGGATGCGGGCACTCCCGGCAGGTCGCCCCGGTGGGTTCCCGTAAAATACCATCCGATGGCAACTTTACCGGCAGCGGCAACAACCTCCTCGATGATAAAACGCAGGTCCGGAAAGGCCGTGCGGGAATACAACACCCGTTTTTTGAACGTCTCCCGATCCAGCGTTTGACCTTCCCACGGGTCGCCGGGGTCGCGGTGAATGGTGTACCGGGGCGCCACCACCGATTCAACATCGTCAAAATTGCCCTGATTCCAGATTTGTTCGATAAAGTGAATCAAGATGGCCTGATTGTCGGCTTCCGGCATAAAAAATTCCTCGCCGAGAAATGGCGCGCCAATTTGGGGAACCATTTCTCCGGGTAACAACAAGCAGGGCAACCAATGTGCCGGCTGCCCTGCTTGAATTTCTGAATTAACCCACCCTATTTTTTAGATTTGTCAATGGCTTCGAGCGCGCGCAGCACCACGTTATCAGTAGTAAAGCCCAGATGCTCGTAAATGGTTTTGTACGGGGCAGACGCGCCAAAGCGATCCAGTCCGATAATCTGCCCGGCGGGGCCGGCAAACTGGCCCCAGCCCATCGGCACGCCGGCTTCAATCACCACCCGCGCCTTCACCGAGGCGGGCAGCACGCTGTTGCGGTACTCTTCGGGCTGCTGCATAAACAGCTCCCAACTGGGCATGCTGATGACGTGCGCGCCAATGCCCTGTTCGGCCAGTTTGGCGTGCGCTTCTACCGCAAACTCTACCTCAGAGCCGCTGGCAATGAGCAGCACATCCGGGTACACCTTGTCGGTAGCCAGCAGCACGTAGCCGCCTTTGGCCAAATTCGATGCATCGGCCATTTTTTCGCGGTCGTAAATAGGCAGTTTTTGGCGGGTCAGGGCCAGCACGACGGGGCCGTCTCGTTTTTCCAGGGCCACCTTCCAGGCCTGCACGGTTTCGTTGGCGTCCGCCGGGCGAATGACGGTGAGATTGGGAATGGCGCGCAGGGCAGCCAGATGCTCAACCGGCTGGTGGGTGGGGCCGTCCTCACCCAGCCCCACGGAATCATGGGTGAAGACGAAAATGGTGGGCACGTGCGATAGCGCCGCAATGCGCAGCGCCGGGCGGGAGTAGTCGGCAAACACCATAAATGTAGCGCCGTAGGGAATAACGCCGCCGTGC
>RFJF01000853.1 GCA_003695455.1 Chloroflexota bacterium | reverse complement strand
GTTCCGGGGCGGGCGGGGCGGGGGTTTCGGCGGTGTTGCAGGCAAACAAAAACAACACGGGCAAAACAGAAACAAAAATCGCTTTCTTCATGGAGAGGATTCCTTTGTTAAATTGGGCGTGGCCCATTTGCACACTGTGTCATCTTTACAAATCTGTTAGTTCCGGCGGCTATCTGTGGAAAACGTAAAGCGTAAAACGTAAGGATTTGGTCTGAAACCTACTTTCCGTTTTACGTTTTAACAGGGTATGCAAACCGGCGAATTTGTAAAGTTGAAAACCCGCCAAAATGAACCGTGTCCCATTACTAAATTTATCACAAGCGGGGTGATTTTACCAGACCTGCGCCCCATTTCACGCCGACGGCGTGACCGTTGGGCAAGCGGCGGTTTTCAGTCCGGCGAGGCCAGTTGGTTCAGCACCCCCCGAATGTTGCGCAGGAATTCGCCGGGGCGCTGAATCACAATTGCTTCTCCTGCGGGGAAGTAGTGGCGCGTGTTAAATGTTAAAAACCACCGGCAATTTGCCTGCACTGCCGCCGCCAACAGGGGGAGGTCTTTGGGGTCTGCCTGCCCGGCAAAGTTCGCCAGGGTTGCCAAATCGGGGTTTGGCACAACCCGTAAACAACGACGCACCAGAAGCTGAAAATCAGGAAGTTTGGCCGGCAGCTTGGCAGCCAGATTTCGCTCTACCTCAACAATGGCTTGCTCCGATGTTACACAATCAAGCAGCGTAATTTCGCCCAATCGCAAAACCACCAAACTGGCGCCGTGTTCAGACGGCGAGGCCGCGCCGGCAAAAATCACGTCGGCATCAAGAAACACTGCCGGTTTTTGCATTGTCAGGCATCCGGGTTGGGATAATTTTCCGCCGAATATTTTTCTCGCTGCTCGCGCAACCCGGCCAGCATCTCTTCCACACTTAACCCCGCTTCGATGCGGGCGCGTTCAATTTCACGGGCCAGTTCCGGCACAATGGGCGCCAGCGGGGTCAAAATAAATACGCCGTCCACATCCAGCAGGTGAAACGTATCGCCCGGTTGAATGTTGTACCGTTTGCGGAGTTCGTTGGGCAGTGTCAGCGCGCCTCTCTGCCGAACCTGTACTGTGGTATTCATTCCATCCATCCTGTCAGATTTTCTGATAATACTGATTTTCTGCAATAAATTTTACCCGCCGATTGTAACAGCGTCAACTACTCCACTATCCGCACGGTGACGGGTCGTGCGGGTAGCGGGTTGCCCGCCGGGTCAACCCCCACGGCCTCAAACGTAAATTCCCCTGGCGACATCTGCCACAGGGTTTGCGGCCCGGCGGCCAGCGGCGCACCGTTGACCCGCAACTCAACCCGCGCCACCCGCACGCCGTCGGCGGGGCGCACCGCCACCCGGATTTTCTGCTTGTCCCGTGGAATTTTGGGCGAGATGCGGTAGACGCTGCCCTGGTCCGGGCTGGTGAATATCAGGGAGAAAGGTGAAGGGGCTGCGGCGTGCGGGATTGGCCGGTTTGGTGATTCTGCATCCGGGTTGGGGCAGAGCGGCGAGTAGATATCGGGCGGTTGGGGGATGCCCTGCCGGCGCGCCCACGCTTCGGCCTCGGCGGGGTAGCGGGTGTAGGTTTGCAGGGTCACAAAATCGAGTTTGCAGCCGGGGCCGGCCCGCAACCCGGTGCGGCGGTCCAGGGCGACGGCAATGTGCCAGTCGTCCACCCGGCGCGGTTCTGTGCCGTCAATAAAAATTTCGGTGAGCGTGTGCGGACAGCGGGCGGGAACGGCTGAAGGCTGAAGGATAGAGGATGAAGTTGGTGTGATCTCTGTCGCCCCCTGGTTCTCTTTTGCAGGAAGCAGGCCGTTATCGGCGCAGATTTCACGCTCAACCAGCCCGTCCGGGCGGGGAAACGGCTGCGCGGGGCGGCCCTTGAGCAGCAGGGCCATCACATCGTGCCAGATGGGGGCGGCGCCGGTTACGCCGGATACGTGGCGCATCGGCTCGTTATCGGCGTTGCCGGCCCACACACCCACCACCAGGTTGGGGGTGTAGCCCACCGTCCAGTTGTCGCGCCAGTCGGTGGTGGTGCCGGTTTTGGCGGCAGCCGGGCGATCCAGTTGCAGCACACTGCCCGCGCCAAAGCCGCTGCGGCGAGCGTAGTCGTCGCTCAAAATATCGGTGATGAGGTAGGCGGTGCGGGCATCGAGCACGCGCGGGCCGGGGTTGAGGTCTGCCGGGCGCCGGTACAAAACGCGGCCCGTAGAATCGGCAACGCGGCTGATGAGTACCGGCTCGATGCGCTGCCCGCCGTTGGCAAAGGCGGCGTAGGCAGCAGTCAGTTCCAGCAGGCGCACTTCGCCGCCGCCCAGCGTGAGGGCCAGCCCAAATTGCCGGTTGTCAAACGTGCTGATGCCCAGCGAGCGGGCCAATTCGGTCATGGCCTCAAAGCCCACGGTATCCAGCACCTTGACGGCAATCAAATTGAAACTGCTGGCCAGGCTTTGGCGCAGCAGCACCGGACCGTGCCAGCGGCGGTCGTAATTTTGCGGCACGTAGGGGCGACCCTCTTTGGTGACAAACGCGGTGCGCACGTCTACCATCATTGTGCCGGGGGTGAGCGGCGCGTAACCGTGCGCGGCGGCAATTTGGGGGTCAAATGCGGCGGCGTAGGTAATCGGCTTGATGGATGAGCCGGGCTGGCGGGCGGTGAGCGCGGCGTTGACCGCGCCGTCAATGCGGGGGTCAAAATAATTGGGAGAGCCAACCATCGCCAGCACGTCGCCGGAGTGGGGGTTGAGAGCCACTACGGCGGCGTTGCGTACCTCGCGGGGCGGCTCGCCGTCGCGGGTTTCGGTCAATTCTGCCAGCCGGCGCTGCATCACCTGCCGGGCCGTATTTTGCGCGTCCAGATCGAGCG
>RFJF01000852.1 GCA_003695455.1 Chloroflexota bacterium | reverse complement strand
CACATCGGCCACAAAATCCACAATGGTAAAGTCGGTTTCGTGGCCCACCCCGCTGATGACCGGAATGGGGCAATCGGCCACGGCGCGGGCCAGCGCTTCATTATTAAAGGCCCACAAATCTTCCAGACTGCCGCCGCCGCGCGCCAGGATTATCACGTCTACCGGCTGCTGCGCCACGGCGTTGAGCGCGGCAATGATTTGCGGCGGCGCGGAATCGCCCTGCACCGGCGTGGGCGAGAGAATGACGCGGGCCGGTGGAAAGCGGCGGCGCAGCACGTGCAGAATATCGCGCAGGGCAGCGGCTGAGGCAGACGTAACCACGCCAATGGCGGTGGGAAAGGCGGGCAGCGGTTGTTTGCATTCCGGGTCAAACAACCCCTCGCTGTCCAGCCGTTGTTTGATGCGTTCAAATTCGGCGTGAAGCACACCCTGCCCGGCGGCCTCCAGGCTGTCTACGTAGAGCTGGTAGGTTCCGCCGGCTTCGTACACCGAGATGCGGCCGTGGGCCAGCACCGCTTCACCCTCGCGTTGGGGGGTGTACAGCAGCCGGTCTGCCTGCGAGCGCCACACCACGCAGCGAATACTGGCGCCGGGGTCTTTGAGGGTGAAGTAAATATGCCCGGATGGCGCCTGCCGCCAGTTTGAGATTTCGCCTTCAAGCCAGATGTCTTGCAGGTTAAAGTTGGCCTCAAACATCTGGCGGATGTGGGCGTTGATTTTGCCAACGGTCCAGACTGTGGGGCCGTCATCAAACATTGATAGCTGTTGCATTGAAAAATCTTTCAGGTTGGGCGATTTTGGCCGGTATTATGGCATGAAATGGATGGGTTGCCAACAAACGGCAACAAAAAAGCGTGCAATTTTCTGCACGCTGTGGTTGCGGCGGTAAAGCAGGGGCCGGTTCAAAATTTGAATTACAAAAGTTGAAACCGGCTGGAGGCCCGCACAATTTTAGAGTCAAAATTGGTGACAAATTCAAACAGCCGGGTTTGCAGTTTTTGCCACTCGTCACTGGCCAGAATGGATTTCATTGAGTCGAGGTCTTCGGTGACGCTGCCCTGCAGAATTTGCGGGCCATCGCCAAACAGGGTGTACCACGCTTCGGTGGGCTGCATACCCAGCTTCATCATGCCCGGCGCAAATTCTTTGACCACAAATTCAAAATATTCGGTTTCAGAGCCGGGTTTGATGTCCCAGCTCATGAGCAACTTAACCATACATCAAGCCTTTGCGTATATTTTTTGCACGGAGAGAATAGCAGAAGCGAGGTGTTTCTGCAAGTCTGTATTTGTATCTTGCAGACCGCTATTGATACGGCCCTGCTTTTTGCACAAGATGCCGGAGCCATCTCTGCCCGGCAGGCCAACGAGCGGCAGGAGCGCGCCCATGCCGCGTTGCAACAGGTGATGGTTGGGCACAGCGGCCAGATTGAGTCCCGACATCCCCACGCCGCCGGCCTCATCGTCAACAACCGCCTGCGGGGCCATTACCCAAACCGCCCGCCTGTTGGGTATCTCCAGCGCCAGCGCCGGCTCTGCCCGCGCTCTGCCCCCCTTGCTCATTGCAAAGCACATTCGTCACCCCCAAAAAGTGACAATCCACTCTGGTCATTCATACCCAATGTATGATATACTTGAAACCAAATAAAAAAAGCCCCGGTATCAGCGGGGCTTTATCGCCCAGTCAGGCAGCGCATTGCCCAGCCGAACATTTGTGCATAGTGTACCTGCAACGCGCTGCTTCGTCAAGACGGCGCGTTTTTTATTTCCGGGAGGAACCAGGACGCGCCGGTCGCCGTGGGGCTAACTTGCTCAATTGAATACAAAGTTCGGGGGGACTAATCGGCCAGCGTGCCGGTTAGTTCTTTTTGTTTGAACTTTGAATCAGGCCCCGTTTTTATCAAAAAAAGTTTATTGCGTTGCACTCGCTGCAACACGCACCTTGTATGCTGGAGAAAATTCAGCAGCGAGGTGCAAAAATGGCTTTTTGGCGTAAAAAACAGGATGATTTTGAAATCACGGATGAACTCATTCAACAGCAGCCGGGCATATCTCAAGCCCAAATAGCCCGGCAGTTGGATGTGCAGCGGTCCACTGTAGCCCGGCGTTTGCCCAGTATGGAAGAAGCCGGCTACCTCTATTATGAAGATGATGGTGGCGGTTTGTGGCCGTTCAGGAAAAAAAGTTGAACAAATTTGCCCCACTGTTGCGGAATTTACCCCGCCGGTGTGATAAGCTGGTAATAACCACACTACTATTGCAAGGACAGGTAAATTATGGAACGAGCTTCAAACAAAAGTGAACGTCTGGCTCAGTTGGAGCATTTACTTATTGCCAACCCGCACGGACTGAAACGGGCCGAAATTGCCCGCCGGTTGGGCGTTAATCGCTCTACCATTGGGCGCTATATTGATGAGTTAAGCAGCCGGCACGATGTGCCCATCCCCATTTGCAACGAAGATGACGGGCGCATCAAAATTAACCGCGACGACTATCTCAATTACATCGGTTTGACAGTTCATGAGGCAATGGCGGTTCACCTGGCAACCCGGTTAATGGCTACCCGTACAGATAAACACAACCCCTATGCTGCCTCTGCGCTGCGCAAATTGGGCAACGCGCTAAAATCCTTTGCGCCGTTCATCAGTCGTCACGTTCTGGCCTCCGCCAGTGTTATGGATGATGCCGGACAACGATACAACCCCAACTATTTGCGTGTACTTGAAGTGCTGACCCGCTGTTGGTCTCAGGGGCAGATGGCGCATATCTGGTACAAAAAGCACCACAACGCCGTGGTAAAGGAGTACGACTTTGCACCTTATTTCATTGAACCTTATGCAATTGGGCAAACCACCTATGTAATCGGCCAATGTTCATCACCTGATGGTATGCGCACTTTTAAACTGGAGCGCATTCAGCGTGTCGAACTGCTGGACCAAACCTACACCATCCCCGCCGATTTTGACCCTACGGCTGAGTTGGCCGATGCCTGGGGCATTTGGTACACCGATGCCGAGCCGGTGGAGGTGGTTCTGCGCTTTCACCCTCGCGTGGCAGACCGGGTGGTGGAAACGCGCTGGCATCGCAACGAGCAGACCACGCTTCAGGCAGACGGCTATCTGCTGTGGCGCACCTGGGTCGCCGAGCCGAAGGAAATGCTCAACTGGGTGCGCGGTTGGGGCGCCGATGTGGAGATTTTGGAGCCGGAATATTTACGAAAGGAACTGGCCAATGAAGTGAAAAAGATGATGAAGTTGTATGGTATCAACAAATAGAACAGGAGGTTTTTTATGCTCAAATACACGGGACACCCGCTGGTTGATGTGGGTATCGCCACCATCACTGCGTTTGCCGGGAAGGAACATCCGGAAGAATTAACGGAAGCGGACTTGGATAAGGTTTCAGACTATCTGGTGACAGAATACACTCGCCAACCGCTCAAATCTTTTGCGACCGTTCCGTTTGCCGGTGGTGCGTATTTCACCCAACCGGCGTACAAAGGCAAGCCAATCGAAAAAGAAGGCACAGCAAAATTGTTGCGTGCGTATAAATCTGATGTGCCAAAATCACCGGAACGATGCGTCTTCACCGGAAAGCCTGCGGTTGCTATCCAATTGGATGAAAAAGATTTGGTTCCCGGACGTGCAGCACGTTCAAACATTCCTCTGATTACCGGGGCCAAAGTGATTAATTTCCATCCCTACTGTGATATTGGACTGCCTGTTTCCGGCGAGGCACTGCTGGCAATTCATACCATGCCGTTGGGTTCGGCAAAAAGCGGTGGAAAATTGCTGATGGTTCATTCAGACAATCAGGAATTAATGCTGCACTTTGCCCGCGAATTTTTAAATACGAATCGTCAGTCTATCCAGTTGGCGCAACAAAATAACAGTACCAAATTACCTGAAGCAGGGTACAGCTATCGCACCCTACTCATTGACACGCTCCTTCCGGCAGACATAATGCGCCGCCAAGCCAAAGGTGACGAAGAAGCCTTCTCCATCACGGCCTATCGCCTATCTAACAGCGGGCAGGACCCAAGTTTGGAAATCTACCACCTGCCGATGGAAGTATTATCATTTTTGGGATTGATGGAAAACGCAATCTACAACCGGCAATGGCACGCCATTGTAAACCGGGCATGGGAGGTGGAACCACAGAAGAAACGCAAGAAAAAAGATGACAAACCCTGGAAACCACGGCGCAACTGGCTGTACGAGGATTTATTCGATTTGCCGGAAAACGCCGCACAGTTTATTCGCACCTATTTTTTGCGGGTGGCGCTGCGATACGCCAAAAATCGAGACACCGACCCCCGCGATAGTTACGCTACCAGCCGCGAAGCCGGTTTGGTTTCGTGGAAGATTACAGAAAAATTTTTAGAAAGGATAATGCACATGGATAAAGAACGAATTTCAACCATCAAGAAGTTGGGGGATTCGCTGGCAAATTACGTTAATGCCCAAAATGACCGGCGGTTTTTCCGCGAATTTTACACCACATCGCGGTACGATTTTTTCCGCAACAACCTCATCAAAGCCAATTTGGCATACACCAAACAAGGGCACGACCCGCTCATCACTTTTGATGCGTTTATCACCATTTTTGAAGATGGTGAAAATCTGGCGCGGATTGATTGGCAACTGGCACGCGATTTGGTATTGATTCGCATGGTGGAACAACTTTATCAATTAGGTTGGCTCGGCAAAAATACAGATGTATTGCCCGATACCAATGAAGACACAGAAGAAAATCAAGCATAAAAAAGGAGAAAGAAATGTCTTTTGTAACCGGTTTACTTTTAATTGATGCCCCCGCTTCTGCACTGAATAACCTGGGCAGTGTCCCCGGCGCTCGCACCGACAATACAGTCGGCGTGAAAATGATAAAAACAAAAGAAGGCGCCTACCCGTATGTATCTGCCCAGGCATTCCGCTACTGGCTGCGCACCACGCTGGAAAATGCCGATTTGGGCTGGCAAAGCGCGCCAATTTTCCGCGAGAAAAAAGTGGCTTATACCGATGCCAACCCCATCAAATGGTGGGACGATGACCTCTTTGGCTATATGCGTGCGCCATCCAAAAAAGCCGATGCCGCCAAAGCGCGAGAAGAAGCCGGTACGCTGGTAGAGGCAACCCCCACCACCGACACCGTTACTCGCGTTTCGCCGTTTCGGGTTAGCACGCTGGTTTCAAT